>CAZJCH010000025.1:0-12326 GCA_964544005.1 uncultured Papillibacter sp. | reverse complement strand
CGGTGATTTCACTGACGGGATGGCAGATCGGCATGCAGACGAATTCCGTCCATGGAAACGCGAGAATTAAAAAAGTAGCCTGTGAGCGTATCAGAAATGAGCTGGATAAGCGTCGGATTGTCATTGTTGCCGGCTTTCAGGGGATCAACAAATATGACGATATCACAACGCTGGGCCGAGGCGGATCCGATACGACGGCTGTGGCTATCGCCGCAGCGATGAACGCCGACCTCTGCCAGATTTATACGGATGTCGAGGGCGTTTTCACAAGCGATCCGCGAAAAATCCCCAAAGCCAGGAAACTCGAAGAGATCACATACGATGAAATGCTGGAACTGGCCTCGCTTGGCGCGCAGGTGCTCCATAACCGATCTGTTGAAATGGCAAAGCGCTACAATGTCAACCTGGAAGTGCTGTCCAGCTTTGTAAGAAAACCCGGCACAAAAGTCAAGGAGGTCACAAAAGTGGAACAGACGAAAATAAGCGGCATCGCAAAAGACACCAATGTTGCCAGGCTCGCGCTCATCGGTGTGAAGGATGAACCTGGCGTTGCTTTCAGAGTTTTCAGGGCCATGGCCAAACAAAACATCAATGTGGATATCATTCTCCAGTCCATCGGTCATGACGACACGCAGGATATCAGCTTCACAGTCGCCAAGGGTGATTTGGAGCAGGCCATGGCGTCCTTACGTGAACAACAGGATATCATCGGCTTCAGGGAACTGAGTGTTGAGAAGAAAATAGCAAAGATCAGTATGGTCGGCGCCGGCATGGTCAACTCCTCTGGTGTTGCCGTCCAGATGTTCGAGGCACTCTATGCCGCCAAGATCAACATCCACATGATCTCCACTAGCGAAATCAAGGTGTCGGTCCTTGTCGACGAATGCGAAGCCGACCACGCCGTCCAGGCCATCCACGCGAAGTTTTTCGAGACATAAGCACAAAACAAATGCTGCAGCCATCTGACTGCAGCATTTTTAATGTGCTTTAGCGTGAAAATCCACCGGCTCTGCCGGTGCGTATTAAAGGCTTTAGCTTAACGTTTCTTCGTAGCGAAGCGGAGAAATGACAATTAAGCTCTGAAAGTCAATGCAAAAGTTTTCTGTCTGCGCCCGTTGACGGGCTGTAGGGCGAGTAATGCGATTGAAAGAATTTCGATGCGTCTTGAGACGCGTGCCAGTACTATGCCCTTTTAGGGCTCGTGCATACCACGCGTTCAACGCGTGGTTTTGATTGCGACGAAATTAAGGCAGCGGAATGAATCCGCTGCCTTTTGTGACGTTATGGAAAGAGTGAGGGAGACGGTGATGGGGGTTCCGGCGCGGGGGAGATTGGCGGCGGTGATTCGGTTGGCGGCGGCGACTCCGTCGGTTCACCCGTGGGCTCGCCGGTTGGCTCCTCCGTCGGCTCCTCCGTCGGTTCACCTGTCGGTTCGCCTGTCGGTTCGCCGGTGGGTTCACCCGTTGGCTCGTCGCTTGGCTCAATCGGCGGGGACGGGGCAATTGGCTGATAAAGGAACTCAAAGACATTATTCTCGGGGTCGTCTGTAATCGTGATCGTCTTTTCGGTTGCGCCGACGACTTCAAATCCGTATTCTACAAGATCAGCCGCAATTTCTGTGATGTTTTTACCCTTGATCGCTGTTTTGTCTTTGATCTCATAAAGGGGGACTAAATCGTCCAGGATATTTATGCCTCTGACGGTATACGGAACTTCCGCGTCAACACCCGGTATCGGCGGCAGATAAGTGTTGGGGGGTGTGTAGAAATCCTTCCACTCAAGACCCTCGTGCGCGAGCTTCATAACCTTCTTCCAGATCTGAGCTGCCGGATTTCCCGTGACCTTCATTGGGGTGGGCGTGTCAAAACCAGTCCAGACAACGGCGACATAGTAAGGGGTGTAGCCGGAAAACCAGCGGTCCTTTTTGTCTGTCGAGGTACCTGTCTTACCGGCAATCGGCATCAGCTTGCCAAGATTGGCTTCATACCCGGTCCCGCTCGTCGCCGCGTCGCGCAGCATACTGGTGACCCAATAGGCCGTTGTCTCGCTAATGGCGATCGATGTCTCCGGTGTGTTGTCGAGGACAATGGTTTTATTGTCCGACGCATACACCTTTGTATACGTGATCAGGCGGTTTTCAACGCCCTTGTTGTCAAATATTGTGAAGGCGGAGGCCATATCGCGGACAGTGATGCCGTTTGTCAGCTGGCCCAGCGCCAGCGGCGCGTAATCGGCGTCTAATGGATTGAGCTTAACACCAAGCGTATTCGTCAAAAAGTCAAACGATCTGGCCGGCGTCAGCTGATCAATGATCTGTGCGGCGATCGTATTTTTTGAGTTAATCACGGCCGTCCTGATGTTGATCACGCCGCTGTATTTCCAGTCGTCGTTTTTCGGCATCCAGTCCGTACCGTTCAGCCTGACATCCGCCGTATCCTCGTACCGCGTCTCGGGCGTCAGGATGTTGAATTCAATAGCGGGTGCGTAGACCGATATGGGCTTGATTGATGACCCGGGCGGTCGATAGGTCATGGTTGCCCGGTTCAGAAGCAGGTTTGCTGTTTTTTCTCCCACGCCGCCCTCCAGGGCGAGAATCTCGCCCGAGTACGGGTTGGCCAGAACAATGGCGGACTGTACTTGCTGGCTCGAGCCGCCCACATCCGGGATTTCGTCGAGGTTCCGATAAATGCTGTCGACCTTCGCCTGCAGGCTTGCGTCCATCGTACAAAGAATCCGATAACCCTGGGTGAAAAGGAGGTCGGACGCTGCGTCCTTGGAGATATTTTTCAGCTCCGCCAGATCCGCGGTGACGTCATCAATGACAGCTTCCTGAAACCATGTGTAGACGACGTTGTCTTTTGAATTGTTTTCGCCCTTCTGGAAAACTAGCGGCTGGTTGATGGCTGCGTCCAGTTCAGCCTTTGTTTTGATATAGCCCTGCTCATACATTTTTTCGAGAATGAGCTCCTGTCGTTCCTTATTGCGAACCTTGCTGATATAGGGGTTATAGAGTGACGGATTATTCGTTATGCCGATGATCGAGGCGCATTCGGCCATTGTGAGCTCATTAATGCTTTTGCCGAAGTAGTAATCCGCGGCGGCGCCCAAGCCTTTACAGTTACCTCCGAAGGGGACGACATTGAGGTACCACTCGATGATCTCAGGCTTGGTGTACTTCTTCTCAAACTCCAGGGCCCTGAAAATTTCCAGCAGCTTTCGCTGGACGGTTACCTCGTCCTCGCCGGTCAGGGTTTTTATGAGCTGCTGCGTGATTGTCGAGCCGCCGAAATTGTCCTTCATGCTGAGGAACATATTTCCAAAAGCGGCTATTGTCCTGTACCAGTCAACACCGTCATGATCGTAAAACCGTTTATCCTCAATGGCGACAAGCGCCTTCTCGGCATATTCGGGGATATCGTCGTATTCCACCCATATACGGTTTATCGTTCCTTGCAGTGTCACAAGTTCTTCATATTCGTTCGTCTCGGGGTTTTTACTGTAGATAATGCTGTTTTCAGTTTTTTTGATTTCATCAAGACTGATATCGAGTCCCTTGGTCAGGTTTGTTTTGACGTATACCGTGAATATACAGGCGAATATAAGGCCGGTTGTCACAGCGATAAGTACGAGAGTCCCTACAATCTTCAGCAGTAGAATGATGACTCCGCCAGCTGTCCGGGCTCCTGTTTTTGCGATCTTTTTTGCTTTGATTTTTTTGTCTGAAGTCAAGCGGTTCACCTCGCGGTTTGAGACATTTTCAATTATGTTACAGCTATTGTACCATGCATGTCAATTTTTTTTTGTAAATTATTAAGACCTGCAAAAAAGACGGCATAAGAATGGTTTATTATGGAAACAATAACGATACAGGAATCATAGAAAGGTTGTGATTGCATGATGGATAATGCATTGAAAAGAACACTTCTGTATATTGCGGTTTTTGCATCGGCCTTTATGATTATTGCTCTGGTAATCACATCCGCCGTAAGAGGGGCATCGCCGGTTACCCCCGCTATGTTGACGGAAGTCCAGAGTGATAACAGGTATTGGCTGCGGTCCTATAACGGCCATATCGCCGTGTATAACCATAAAGAAGATGCTTCGCCCATGATTGAAACGACCATCGATGTCGAAGGTTTGAGAGTTGTGGACAGAACCATGCTTGAATCAGGAGTAGGGGCGAATTCTTATGAGGACGTCCTGAAGCTGCTTGAGGATTTCGGGTCGTAAACCTCGTACAGCGACGGCAGATGCCGCTGATACTTGATTAATTCGGTACGGCAGAGTATTATAGATAGCGCAATCGGAGTATTGTGCTATATTTTTTTTCATCAATGAGATTATCATTGATTTCGGAGGTTTTTATGAGTGAGCAGTACGGCAGCGACTATATTTCCATAACGGACGACGAAGGGAATGAATTTCAACTCGAACACTTGGATACAATAGAATTCAAAGACGCGCTCTACATGGCTTTTCTGCCCGCGGACATGGATGAAAACGACGAGGATTACGGCATGATCATCCTGAAGGTCATAGAAGAAAACGGGGAGGAAATTCTGGCGACTGTCGACGATGATAGGGAACTCGAGGTCGTTTATAACAAGTTTATGGAGCAGGTCTTCAGTGATGAAGCTGAGCCGGAAGAATAGGACGAAAAAAACCTCTAATTGTTCCATGAGAGAAAAAAGCGTCGGAATATCCAGTATTTTGCGGCAGTTGTAGTCATTGAAAAATGAGACGGTATATGTTAGAATTTGATTACCCTGCTTTGTACGTGATAAGCTTTTTTAAACCCACATTATTTATAAGGGATTCCGATCTCTGCCGGCGAATTGCAGGCCTCCCGGAGGCGCAAGGCGTTTTTTAAGGAACTATGTTCCCAGAACGTTTGACGTCTTTGGATGTTGGAAGCAGAGCAGCCATCAGGAGGAAACCCACCTGCCGAGTCGTGCAGGTTATAAATGGGCTTACACGGCACGGCGGGGTATGTTTGTTTGTTTGTTTTCTTGGAAAATTGAGATAAATTGTGATAATTTTGTTAATTAATTTGGTTCAGTACTTGAATTGTCTTGAAAGAACGATAGCTTTCAGGTATAATTACTCCTGTTATACCCTTGACGCTTAACGGAAATGGTATAAAGGTATACCAACGGTAACCTATACGGCTAACGTATAAATGCATAAACCCTACATATATAAGAAGGAATGACGGATAAATGAGTGCAGCCCAGAAAAAGAACAAGCGCAATTCTGACGGATTGGATTTTGGAAAAAGCATGAAGAAGAAACGGAAAAAAGATGTTACCCCCAACAAGACCGCAAGGATACTCGTTATTACAATAGCTGTCGTTGCTGTTTTGTTTTTGGGATCGCTATTTATCAACTCAGACTATTTAAGGCAGAATTTTACCGCTGTGACGATAGATAATGAAAAGTATACCATAACTGATTTTAACTATTATTATCAAAATGCTATTATCCAATACAATAACGCGGTAAGCGGAATGGGCGATTATGGAAGCTCGATGCTGCCGGAAATGAACGCGTCGCTGAAAAGCCAGGTTTATAATGAGTCCACCGGAGAGACTTGGGCGGACTTTTTTGAAGACATGGCCCTGCAGCAGATGAAGGCGGATAATAATATCTATCTGGAAGCCAAGAATAACAATTATCAATTGCCTGAAGACGAAAGAGCCGATATGGAAGCGGAAATTGAAAATCTGAAAAGCATGGGCTACGCATCCGGGTATCCCAATTTCAGCGATTACCTGAAAGCGGGTTACGGCAGGTCCATGACCGAATCTGTTTACAGAAAGAATATTGAAAGATCATATCTGGTTAATTCATATGTCAATTACGTCCGTGATTCATTTGAATATACCCCCGAGCTGATCGAATCATATTACAATGAAAACAAGGGTTTATTCGATACGTTTACGTATCGTTATTTCCTGGTCAGCGCTGCAGAGGTTAATGAGGGGGATTACCCTGATGACGCGTCGTACGAGGCGGCCAAAGCAGCTGCAATTGATGCAGCGGGTGTGAAGGCAAATGATTATGTCGCAAGAATTTCCGACGAACAGAGCTTTATTGAGGTGGCCAGAGAGTACAACCCCGAGACCTACAAAGAGGATGACGCCACCCAAAGGATATATAAGGGCGAGCTTTTAGGCGCAACCTATGGCGACTGGCTGCGCGCCGAAGAACGCGAAAATGAGAATGTCACAGCAATAGAGATGACGACAGGATATTATGTTGTTATGTTTATTGACAGGGACGACAATCATTATCAGACTGCTAATGTACAGCAGATGCTGGTAAAGCAGGAAGCGGTTGACGAAAACGAGATTCCCGAGGACGAAAGCGGCACCGCTTATAAAGAGGCTGTGGATACCGCAAAGAAAACAGCGGAGGACACTGCAAACACGATTTATAAGGAGTGGCTGGACGGAGGAGCGACCGAGGAGAAGTTTTCGGAGCTGATCACGGCGCACAGCATGGAGCTCGACATGGCCAACAGCAAGCTCAATGAAAACGTCTATAAAAACCAGCTGCCTGAAGAAGTCAACGACTGGATTTATGATTCCGTGAGAAAACCGGGCGATAATAAAATCATTTACGTCGATCAGACCGGCTACTATATCCTCAACTTTATCGGTTCCGGTGAGCAATACAGCGATTTATTGTCGGAAACACAGAAACGGGACAAGGACCTGCAGGCCTGGAAGGAATCTCTGACGGGCAGCGAGCCCAAATTGTCCTGGCTGATGGTTCTGACAAAATAAATCGAAAATGTTACCGTTGCGTTACAGTGGGGAATTAACACTTGACTGCAGCGGCTGTGTCAGGTAATATTAACGCATAAGAGAAAAGCATAAAGCGGCACACCACGCCACTTAGAATAAGAAAGTGAAAGCATGACGAAGCTCGTCATGCTTTCTTTTTTGGAAAAGAAAAATCCACGCCGGTAAGCGTGGATTTTTGCGCGAATTCTTATTTGATTTCGACTTTTGCGCCGGCTTCTTCGATCTGCTTCTTGATCTTTTCGGCCTCTTCCTTGTTGATGCCTTCCTTGATCTTCGCCGGGATGCCCTCGACGAGCGCTTTTGCTTCGGCAAGACCGAGGCCTGTGATGGCGCGGACTTCCTTGATGACCTTGATCTTCTCGGCACCGAAATCTGTCATGACGACGTCAAACTCGGTCTTCTCCTCAACGGGAGCTGCCGCGGCGGCAGGAGCGGCAACAGCGACGGCGGCCGGAGCGGCGGCGGAGACGCCGAATTCATCTTCAAGGGCATGTACGAGCTCGGAGAGCTCCAGAACTGTCAGTTTCTTAACTTCTTCAACCAAAGCGGTTACTTTTTCACTGGCCATTTTTATATTTCCTCCATAATAATAGTCAAATTTGTAATTTCGCAACAGAGTCGCTGTGCTGGGTAATTACGCGGACTTTTTGTCGGCTATGGCCTGCAGCGCCACTGCGAGACCGCGGATGTTCGCGTTCAGGACGTTTGCCAGACCGCTGATGGGTGCGATCATTGTACCGAGGACCTGGGCTATAAGAACCTCCTTGGGCGGGAGCTCTGCCAAAGCCTTGACCTCGGCTGCTGTAATGAGCTTTCCGCTGACGAAGCCGGCCTTGACCTTGATCTTGGCGTCTTTCTTGCTGGCATACTGATTGATAATTTTCGCGGCGGCGACAGGATCGGTAGCGGATACGGCGAGAGCGGTTGTCCCGTTGAGATGGTGATCAAGCGCGTCGAACCCGACATTTTTGATCGCAAAACGTGTCAGTGTATTCTTGACGACCGCGTAGTCGATCCCGATGGCACGCATCGCCTTACGCATCTCCGTATCCTCGGCGACCGTTATGCCGGAATAATCGACCAGAACGCCTCCGGTACTTTTGAGCTTCTCGGTCAGCTCCGTAACGATTGCTTTTTTCTCGCTGAGAGTTTTTTCGTTTGGCATGTTTTTCAGTTTCACCTCCGGTTTGGCACCGTATGACCTGCTGATATGTTGCAAGGCAATAGGTGCTAATAATGCGTCCAAATAAAATATCCCTGTGCCAAAGACACAAGGATATAAGCAAACAATCAAAGAATCATGTCGGCTGTCCTCGGCAGGATTTACTATAGAAAAAATGCCCGCATTTTTTCATATGACCTGCTGTCTTTGGAGCGCCAGATAATATTATCAGACAAACCTCATTGTGTCAATACCGAAAATTAACCGTAGAGAGATTGCCGTACAATTGAGAAAGATGGCGGATGAATTATGAGAGGGCGTCATTTGCCAAGACAAAAGACGGGAGTTTTCGTCTCCCGTCTCAGCGCGTTTATTTATACATTTCGAAGAGCTTCTCGCTGTTATTTCCGCCTTTGTTGCCGCTGTTATTCCCAATGAAAATTCCTTTTTTAATCGGCGATAAGAGAAAACCAAGCGTAATACCTGCAAAAAACAATGATATACTGAGCAAAAAAGCCGTTAACTTCTTCAATGGGGCAACATCCTTTCTGTGATATTCTTCTTCTATTATATCAGCAAGTGCCGTAGGAAATAAAGTAAAATTTATATCTCCACAATTCCATCGAAGCACTTCGTGGCGCCGCCGGTCATGAATACGGCGTCGTCGGTGTAGCGGACTTTCAGGTCGCCGCCCAGGAGCTTGACTGTGATGTCTGTGTCTTTTTTACAATAGCCGTTCTCGACGGCGGCGACGGCTGCGGCGCAGGCGCCGGTGCCGCTGGCCTGGGTTTCGCCATTGCCGCGTTCCCAGACGCGCATGGAGATCGTCGTCTCGTTCATGACCTGGACGAACTCCGTATTGACACGTTCAGGGAAAAGAGGGGCGCGCTCAAAGAGTGGGCCGATTTTTTGCATATCGAGGCTATGGATGTTCGACAGGAAGACGACGCAATGGGGGTTGCCCAGAGACAGGCAGGTGATGTTGTACGTCGCACCCGCGATTGTGACCGGCCTGTCAACGACGCGTTCACCCGGCATGTTGACCGGTACAAGGGTTGGGCTGAATATCGCCCTTCCCATGTCGGCCGTCACGGTCGACACCTTGCCGCCTGTCGTATAGACGCGCATGCGGCGGATCAGCCCGTTGACCTCGATGGACATCTCCTTTTTATGGACGATGTTGTTGTCATAAAGATACTTGCACACACACCGCAGCGCGTTACCGCCGATGCCGCCGTATGTGCCGTCCATATTGTAGATCCTGACGGACGCGTCGGCGATTTGCGACGGGCAGATGAGGACAACGCCGTCGCCGCCAATGCCAAGGTGGCGGTCGGAAAGTCGGATGGAGAGGCTCTCTGGGCTCTCGATCATGCGCTCGAGGCAGTTGAAGTAGATATAGTCGTTGCCGCACGTCTGCATTTTAGAAAACGGAAGCTTCACTTTTTCTTTGCGCATGCAGTTGATGTCGACAAGCTCAATGGTGGACTGTGAATATTTGCTCATCAGGCAGTCGGCGACAGCGTTGGCCGTGTCGATGGAGGTCAGGCAGGGGATGCTTCGCTCGACGGCCTTACGCCGGATCTTAACGGAATCGCGTGTCGGGATACGCCCGCGTGTCGACGTAGATATGACATAATTGACCTGACCGCTTTCAATGAGAGATAGGCCGTTGTTATCGCTCTCATAAATCTTTAGGACGGTAACGGCGTCAATGCCGACGTCCTTGAACGATTTGGCCGTGCCCGACGTGGCGTAAACGGTAAAACCGAGGTCGGCGAACTTCTTGACGACGTGGATGATCTCGGCCTTATCGCGGTCGCGGACGGTGACGAAAATTCCGCCCGATTTATGCAGCTTGTAGCCCGCTGCCCGCAGCCCTTTATAGAGCGCTTCCTCTCGCGTTGTAGCAATACCGAGCACCTCACCGGTGGATTTCATCTCCGGCCCAAGGAGTGTATCGACATTCAGAAGCTTTTCAAATGAGAAAACAGGGACTTTGACAGCGACGTACGGGGATTTTTTATAGAGCCCTGTCCCGAACCCCATGTCACAGAGCCGCTGGCCAGTCATGCACCGGGTGGCGAGCTCCACCATCGGGACGCCGGTAACCTTGCTGATATAAGGAACTGTCCGCGACGAGCGTGGGTTGACCTCAATGACATAGAGCTTTCCGTCCCTGATAAGATACTGGATGTTGACGAGGCCTATCGTTTTAAGGGCAAGCGCGAGCTTCCTGGTGCTTTCCACGATGATCTCACGCATATCGTCGTCGATGTTCCAGGCGGGATAGACGGCGATGGAATCACCGGAGTGGATACCGGCACGCTCCACGTGCTCCATGATACCGGGAATGAGGATGTCCTTGCCGTCGCAAATGGCATCGACCTCCAGCTCCGTGCCCATGAGGTACTTATCGATTAAAACAGGGTTTTCGATGTTCTGGGTGAGAATAATGGCCATGTACTCGCGGATGTCTTCCTCGGAGAAGGCGATGATCATGTTCTGCCCACCCAATACGTAGGACGGGCGCATCAGGACAGGATAACCGATCGACGCTGCCACTTCCAGCGCCTCAACTTCTGTCATAACGGTGCTGCCGACAGGGCGGGCAATACCCAGATCCTCCAAAAGCGCGTCGAAGCGTTCCCGGTCCTCGGCGGCGTCGATGCTGTCGGCAGCAGTGCCGAGGATTCTGATCCCCATTTTATCCAGGAAAGCAGTGAGCTTGATGGCTGTCTGTCCGCCAAACGCCACAAAGACGCCGTACGGCTTTTCCGTTTCGATGATATTCCAGACATCTTCAGTCGTCAGCGGCTCGAAGTAGAGCCTGTCGGCCGTATCGAAGTCTGTCGAAACGGTCTCCGGGTTGTTATTGACGATGACGACCTCAAACCCCGCATCCTTTAAGGCCCAGACGCAGTGGACGGAGGCATAGTCGAATTCGATGCCCTGACCGATGCGAATCGGGCCCGAGCCGAAGACGATGACAGTTTTCTTGCTGCTGCCTTTGGCTTTGATGAATTCGGCCGCTTCGTTGACGTCGTCGTAGGAGGAGTAAAAATACGGGGTCTCGGCTGAGAATTCCGCCGCGCATGTGTCGACCATTTTATAGACGGCGCGCCGCGGGGTCGTGACCTTCAGTCCCGACAATGTTTCAATCAGCTTGTCGGGATACCCCATCCGTTTTGCTCTCAGATAGAGCTCCTGATCCAGACCTTCGTCCGGCCTGGCACTCTGTGCCATAGCGACAGCCTGCGCAAGCGCGATGCCCGGCGCCAGATTATTACACTGTGAAAGCTTCGCGTCCATTTTGACGAAGTTTTTGAGTTTGGACAAAAACCAGCGGTCTATCTTCGTGATACTAAAAATCTCATCGATTGTGATACCGCGCTTGAGCGCCTCGTACACCACAAAGATGCGCTCGTCCGTACAGTCGTGGAGTCTGGCGCGGATCGTTTCCGTGTCCTGTCCGGCGCAGATCTTGTCATTGAGACTGTTATGGCCAATCTCGGCGCCGCGAACGGCCTTCATGATGGCCTCCTCAAAAGTTGTGCCGATGGCCATGACCTCGCCTGTGGCCTTCATCTGCGTGCCCAGCGTGCGCTTGGCGTAGACGAACTTGTCAAAAGGCCATTTCGGAAACTTAACGACGACGTAATCAATCGCCGGCTCGAAGCAGGCGCTCGTCTTGCCGGTGACGGCATTCCTGATCTCATTAAGCGTATAGCCAATGGCAATCTTTGTGGCGACCTTTGCAATTGGATAGCCTGTGGCTTTTGACGCCAGTGCCGAGGAGCGCGAGACGCGGGGATTGACTTCGATGACCATGTATTCAAAGCTGTCGGGATTGAGAGCGAACTGGACATTGCAGCCGCCCTCAACCTTTAAGGCGTTGATGATATTCAAAGCTGCGGTGCGGAGCATCTGGTATTCCTTGTCCGAGAGCGTCACGGCCGGTGCGATGACGATGCTGTCGCCGGTGTGGACGCCGACGGGGTCCAGGTTTTCCATGGAGCAGATGGTGATGACGTTAGAAAGCGTGTCGCGCATGACCTCAAACTCAATTTCTTTCCAACCGGCCACGGACTGTTCGACGAGAATCTGTCCGATTGGCGACAGGCGCAGGCCGCCCCCGGCAATCTCGCTGAGCTCTGACATGTTGGCGACGATGCCGCCGCCCGACCCGCCAAGGGTGAAGGCTGGGCGGATGATGAGCGGGAAGCCGATTTCAGCGGCAAAGGCTTTGGCATCCTCAAGATTTGTCACAACCTTGGAGGGAATCACAGGCTGGCCGATGGATTGCATCGTGTCCTTGAACATCTGGCGGTCCTCCGCCTTGTCGATCGTCTCGG
>CAZJCH010000024.1:5079-13494 GCA_964544005.1 uncultured Papillibacter sp. | reverse complement strand
TGGAGAAAATTCTCTTCCCGATCATCGTTACGATCATTACGGTTCTGCTGCTGCCGTCGGTGGCGCCGCTCATCGGCATGCTGATGCTTGGCAACCTGTTCAGGGAATCGGGCGTCGTTAAGAGGATTTCCGAAACAGCCCAGAACGAGCTCATCAACATCGTCACGATCTTCCTGGGCGTCACCGTCGGCGCGACGGCCAACGCTGAAACCTTCCTGCAGTGGAAGACTCTTCTGATCATCGGCCTCGGTCTTTTCGCTTTTGTCTTCTCAACAGTCGGTGGCCTCCTGCTCGGCAAGCTTATGTATCTCATATCAGGCGGCAAGATCAATCCGCTCATCGGCTCCGCCGGCGTTTCCGCCGTACCGATGGCCGCCCGCGTCTCCCAGGTCGAGGGTATCAAGGCCAACCCCCGCAGCTATCTCCTGATGCACGCCATGGGACCCAACGTCGCCGGTGTCATCGGCTCCGCCGTCGCCGCCGGTTTCCTCCTTGCCCTTTTCGGAAAATAAAGGAAACGACAATCTTCCCCGGAAGATTGTCGTTTCCTTCAGTATTCTTATTTCTTTTATTTTCTTTCTTCTTTATTATTTAAGCCAAAACATGAAACAGCGGGGAAGCGCAGCATGACACACAGAATTACCGCCGCTCTGACAGCATTATTACTATGTTTTTATTTGGCATCCTGCTCTCCGGTAAATAAAGCCGTCGCGCCGGTCACAACAGCCTCTCCCGCGCCTGTCACATACGCCGAAAACACTCCGTCTGAATGTCCCGCTACGGACATAACGCATGACATACAGCCGCCCGGCAGCCTATCACCGGAATCTTCTCAAACCACTCATGACCCGGAGACAGCGCTGTCAACGGAGACAGCGGAGCAGTCTCCGGTACCGTCCGACACCGATTTTGTCCGCGTTCTCGACTATATCCCTACCGCCATTGTTGATCTCAAATATGCGACATCCGACAATTTCACAGGACAGGTCATCTACAGTTTTACCGATGCGTATCTGCGTTACGGCACGGTGAGAAAGCTTATGGCGGTACAGGAAAAACTGGCCGAACAAGGGCTCTGCCTGAAAATTTTGGACGCTTTTCGTCCAGTCGAAGCACAATTCAAGCTATGGGAGGCGTTTCCCGACCCTAATTATGTTGCAAACCCGAACAAGGGCCATTCCTCCCACAGCAAAGGAAACGCTGCAGACGTGACGCTCGTTTATGCCGACGGCTCGGAGGTCAATATGCCCACCGCTTTTGATGATTTTTCCGGGCTTGCCGACCGGGATTACACAGATGCCGATCCTGACGCCGCAGCAAACGCCCTGCTCCTGGAGACCGTCATGCTGGACTGCGGCTTTACGGCGTACTCGAATGAATGGTGGCACTTCACAGATACGACGGCCTATCCCGTCGAGGAGTCGTTCCTCCCCCGGTAAAATGAAAGGAAAAAATATGGCTAAGACTAAGGCTCAAAAAAAGAAAGCAAACGTCTTCTGGCGTATCGCAATATCCGCAGTCGGCGCGGCGATGATCCTCATCGCCGTTTTTCAATTGTTTTTATTTTTCTTCGGCGCGACGGCAGCGGCCGATATCAGCACACGCCGTGTCGGCGGCTCGAACGACGGCGCGCCGGTCAGTCAGCGGTATGAGTGGTCGGTCGATTATACGTTCAAGGATACCGGCGGAAAAACGCACAGCGGTCATACGACGCGCCGCGGCAGCGACACGTCTTCCGGCGTCACCGACGACCTCGTTTATTATTTTCCGTTTGCGCCGTTTATTAGCGCCCTTGAAAGCGACGCTGATCCCGGCCTGCACCAGCTCATATATGTTGTCCTGGGCGCTTTCCTGCTCATTGTGATGAACAATAAGAAAAAAACGCACTCAAAACCTGTCAAAAGGACCGTTCGCCCGGAGGACTTGACAGATTACGACGATAGCGTCGAAGACCAGTATCACGGCAGATAATAAAACGGAGCAGGAGCATCTTGTAAGAGGACACTCCTGCTCTGTTTTATTTTCAACCCTATATTCCGTAAGCGTTTTTAATCTCACCTACAGCCCAAACAGCCTGTTCCGTCATCCGGGGAAGGACAGGCAGCGTTACCGTCTGCCGCCGCGGGGCGGGATATGCGGCGGCCAGGTATTCAATCCTAAAATACGAGCACGGCAGCTTTTCCGGCGCGCCGTCGAAAAAACCGGCGGAAACGAGCCGGCAGCCGGCCATGCTCCAGCTGTGCAGCTGGCCAAAGGCATAAGCGCCGCCGATGCCCAGGCAGATAAACGCCTGCGACTTTTTGACCTTATTTGTTCTGAAGGCCGTCGTCACGAAATAGATGACCGTAAAAAATGCGGCGATACCGAGACAGATGAGGATAAACAGGGGATCGATGGCGATCCCGAAGATCACGCCAAATAACACACAGAAGAAAAGGATCAAGAGCAGCACCAATTTATTGCTGCTCTTAATGTCCTCCGCTTCCTTACGGCTGAACGCCGTATAAATATCGGTCGGCAGAACATAGCTTATCAGCGCGTCCCCGGCCAGCATCCGTTTAAAATCCTTGTTCAGCTTGCTGTAGACAGCAAAAACAATAATAGCGCTCACAGCGATAAAGCCGCCGATCACCGTGAACGCGAAGCCGCCGGACATGCCGTCGTAATCCTTAATAAACAACGGCACGTAAGCCAGATTAAACGCTCCGAGCAGTCCGAGGATCAGCATGACCCATGCAACGGTAAAGGGCGTTGTATAAAGACCCGGCTTCCTCATATGTGCTCCTTTCATTGTGCTATCCGTCAAGTGGTCACTATGTCCTTATGAACCCACATAATCGAACGTGATTCTGATTATCGAACTGAGAGCCGGCTTTATGATGTCGTTGTTTGTCAATGAAAACAACGTGTAGCAAGCTTTGAGCTTATCTATGACAGCTTCTCCATTTTTCTTGACAATGGAGAGCGTGGCTTCGGTTTCCGGTGAATACATTTTCGGCTCTTTAGTAACCTGGTCAACGGCCAGCGTTTTTATCCTTCTCAAAGGCAGATTGCCCGACGTCTCCAGTGGAATATAATCCACAAATGGAAATGACGGCGCTCCGTGTTCTTT
The DNA here is from genome assembly GCA_964544005.1 of uncultured Papillibacter sp. GTDB lineage: Bacteria > Bacillota > Clostridia > Oscillospirales > Oscillospiraceae > Sporobacter. The sequence continues at coordinate 10,382 of CAZJCH010000024.1, read as the reverse complement.
CAAAACTCTAATTTGAGCAACGACGCTTGCGCGTGGTATAAGCATGGATTTCGAAACCGATCTTTCAATCAGGGTCATGGGAATGGAATAATCGGGGGCCGATTGATAGTCAATGTCGATTACTAAAATATCCCTGATGGGTATCTTCGTCATGCTGTTCTGATCGGACCCGGTTATACACCAGAATTCGGCCTCTATGTCCGATACTTCTTTTATGTATGTCCTGTTGTCAAAATCAGTACACTTTGCCAGCGTGACCATACCGTCTGCCGAGCGCGATATGGACAGCGCGCAAAGATCCTCAAAGTCTGCGGTCTCGTCACTGCTTTCAGGAAGGCTTGCCTTCTCGTCCAGATGCCTGTAAAGATACTCTGAATAATTACCGTGCTTCTTGTAATACACCATTAAGGTATTAGCAATCGCCGCATATTGCCTTCCGTCGTTCATTGTTATTCGTGCAGTTCCTTTTGGGACGAAAACGTCAAGTTCTGCGCTCTGCCGGCCTTGATGTTCCGGGAGCGGTGTCCGAATCGGGACCGCTTGCGGCGTCGCGGTCGGCCTGCTTTCCTGCAGAGTCTCCCGTATTGCGGGAATAACTTCATTGTTAACAGGAATCGGTATTTGCTTGCGCATACCCGTCTTTACGGGTGTGGACTCAAATGAATATGTATATTTCCGTCTGAAGGCCTGATCGTCCATGTCATATTTCATTATCGCCTGCCGTTTTCCGAACTGCAGTTCCTGACCGGGCGTCAGCGTTGTCGGTTCCAGATATATGGCAATGAAGGGTTTCTTTTTCGAAAGCGCAACGTATATTTCATTATCCACATTCTCTGATTCTTTGGATTTCGGCGTAATAAATACGACGAAAAGATCGCACCCACCAAGTGCTTTTGCGATTTCCTCCGGCCATGCTATTCCTGGCTCAATTCCTTCGTCGTACCATACGTTATAACCAAAATCATGAAATTCCTTGATTACTGGATATACCATGGCTGAATCTGCATGAGCATAACTTATGAATATATACGGCTTATTGCCTCTATATGCTTCAAAGGGCAGATTGGAAATGCTGCAATTTTGCGACAGAGGTTGTTCATTTGTCTGCTTTTCTTTCTTTAGTCCAAATAACGCCATCAAAAATCCTCCCAATTACCATTTCACTTCATGTAAAAAAGGTTATTTTTCATAAATACGAAGAACAAGGCCTATGATAATCATAGGGCTTTGGAGTTATCAATCGAGCTGGATACAATTCCGGCGAAAATATTCGTCCAATGGCGCTGAGGGCAGATAGCTGATTTGTTTTAGTATATAGTATTTTCCGTGCTATAACAAGCAAATTTGGCTAATAGGATTCTTGAGAAACCATAGCTTTTAAAGCAAAAATATCAAGGACAAAAGTCCTTATGGATGAAAAACATGGAAAAAGCCGATGAGATGAATCATCGGCTTTATGTCATAACGAATGTCTGCCCTATTACAGTATGCAGCGCAGTGTATGGTTTAGGGCAAAACGCAACGTACCGTTGCTGCTAAGGTTTACCCTTACGGTCAGTGCTGCAGGGCATACCCGCCGTCGGCGGTGAAGACGGAACCGGTGACGATATCGGATATGTCTCCGGCGAGATAGGCCGCCAGCGCGCCGATTTCAAAGGCTTCGGCAAAGCGGCCAATCGGGATGTCTTCACACATCGCCTTATAAGCCTCCTCCGGGACGTTCTTGGTAAAGTTTGAGAAGGTGAAGCCGGGGGCAATGGCGTTGACGCGGATGCCATAGGGCGCGACCTCGGCCGCCAGGCATCTGGTGAAGTGGTTGAACGCCGCCTTGGACGCTGCATACGCCGTCAGGAAAGGCTTGTTGATGATCTCGCCGGCGTTGGATGTGATGTTGATGATATGCCCGCTACCGGCTTCACGCATGTACTTGATGACGTTGTAGCTCATTCTTGCTGCGCCGTGCAGGTCGACGTCGAAGCACTCAAACCAATCGGTCAGCTCCTCGTCCATGTCGATGAACCGGCCGGTTGTCCCGATGCCCGCGTTGTTGACGAGTACGTCGACCGTCTTGTTGTCGGCGATATACCGTTTCACCGAATCCCTGCAGCTCTCCATGCTGGAGATGTTCGTTTTGTAAAAGGTAAATTTACCCTCATATTTTGCGCTGAAATCCTTGATTACCTCGTTTGCGGCCTTTTCGTCCCGGGCGAAGATCGCCACATTTGCGCCCTGATGGGCAAACGCCGTCGCGATGCCCAGCCCGATACCCTTGGCCCCACCCGTGACAATCGTGTTCTTATCCTTGAGCGAAAATGCGTTTTCCATTGATTTTAAATACATAAAATGCCCTCCTATGTGTTATTTTACGATCACTTTTTTCAGATGCGCGAACCGGGGGAGGCCGTTTTCCAGAATCCGATTGTTTTCACCCTGGATGAGCGGCAGCGCGTAGTCGATGAATGCGCTTGTCACATTGTTGCCCTCGGGCGTGATCCATTCGCGGGGAACCTTCTTTTCGGCATTTGCAACAACGGACAGCGGCTGTAAAATCAAGTTGCAGGCGTAGCTGCCGCCGGACATGTCGCGCTCGAAGGCGACCATCTTACCCGTTTCGCCCTTGACGGCGCATTCGACGGCATATTTGCCGGCCTTAAAAGCCTCGTCGATATCTGTCTGGGAGGCCAGGTGCGCACCGCAGCGCTGGAGGAGGCTGAGCTCGATACCCCGGACCTTCGAGCCGGTGCGCTTTTTGATGAGCTCGGAAAGCAGTGCCGCCAGACCGCCCAGCTGCGCGTGGCCGAAGCCGTCGGTGGCCGAGGTCGTGGCTTCCGACACAAACGTACCGTTGGCATAATGGATGCCCTCGGAGACAGCTACAAGGCATTTGTTTTTTTCCTTATAAATCCGTGAAACGTCGTCGATAAACTTTTCCAAATCAAAATCGACCTCTGGGAGATAGATCAGGTCGGGCGGCGCGCAGGAGATGGCGGCGAGGGACGCGGCACCCGTCAGCCAGCCCGCGTGGCGGCCCATGATCTCCACGACGGTAATCGTTCCTACGTCATAGACATACGTGTCCTTGCAGACCTCCGCGACAGAGGTGGCGATATATTTGGCGGCGCTGCCGTAGCCTGGGCAGTGGTCCGTTCCGACGAGGTCGTTGTCGATCGTCTTTGGGATACCCATGACGCGGCATTCATAGCCCGATTTTTCCAGGTATCTGTTGACCTTGCTGCATGTATCCATGGAGTCGTTGCCACCGTTATAAAAGAAATAACGGATATCGTATTTTTTGAATATCTCGAGGATTTTTTTGAAGTCCTTATCGTCCTTGTCGGGATCGGCGATCTTATACCGGCAGGAGCCCAACTCTGAAGACGGCGTGTTGATCAGGAGCTCCAGCTCCCGCGCGTCCTCCTGACCCATATCATAGAGCGTGCCGCTGAGCACGCCGGCAATGCCGTGCGCCGCGCCGTAGACCTGCGTAATTTCCGGTGTGTCAAGCGCCGTCCTGATGACGCCGTAAGCGCTGGCGTTGATAACGGCCGTCGGACCTCCGGACTGGCCGAAAACACAGGCGCCCCTGAGTACTTCAGACATATTTTGCCTCCTTAAACACTTTTCGCTAAAAATAATAGCACAGCAACGTTGTAAAATCAAATTATAAATGAATTGATTTGTTCTTGAATAAGAGTGATAATGTGGTAGAATAATGCAATAAGCGTCTTTACGAATATAAAGTATTGTTCGGTTTATATCATTTAAAAGGGGGATTCTTCCATGCCGATAGTCACGTCAACTGAGATGTTCAGGAAGGCTTACGATGGGGGATATGCCATCGGTGCCTTCAACGTCAATAATATGGAGATCATCCAGGGGATCACCGAGGCGGCCAAGGAGGTCAGCGCGCCGCTCATACTGCAGGTATCGGCCGGCGCGCGAAAATATGCCAAGCACGTCTATCTGATGAAGCTCATCGAAGCGGCGGAGGCCGACACGGGCCTGCCCATTTGCGTCCATCTCGACCACGGCGAGGACTTTGAGGTGTGCAAGTCCTGCATCGACGGCGGCTTCACCTCCGTCATGATCGACGGTTCCAAGCATACTTTTGAAGAGAATATTCGCCTCACCCGCGAGGTTGTCAATTACGCCCATGACAGGGGAGTCGTCGTGGAGGGCGAGCTCGGCAAGCTGGCCGGAATTGAGGACGACGTCAATGTCTCCGCTGAGGACGCCAGCTTTACGCATCCCGGCGAGGTGGAGGAGTTCGTCACGAAAACGGGCGTCGATTCGCTGGCCATTGCCATCGGCACAAGCCACGGCGCGTATAAATTCAAACCGGGTCAGAAGCCGCGCCTGCGGTTTGATATTCTCGAGGAGATAGGGAAGCGTCTGCCGGGCTTTCCGATCGTCCTTCACGGCGCATCCTCCGTCATCCCGGAGCTTGTCCAGATCATCAATTCTAACGGCGGCGCCATGCCGGACGCCATCGGCATCCCCGAGGAAATGCTCCGCCAGGCGGCAAAAATGGCCGTTTGTAAGATAAACATCGACTCCGACCTGCGCCTCGCGATGACAGCGGGTATCCGCCAGTATCTCACAAAAAACCCGGCCGAATTTGATCCCCGTAAGTATCTTACCCCGGCGCGCGACAATATCCGCGCCCTCGTCAAAAATAAAATCGTCAACGTCCTCGGCAGCAATGGAAAAGCGTAAGCTTCTAGAATTCATTAATAACGCGTAGGGGCAGACCTAGTGTCTGCCCTCTTACGTTGTGCCACGCAGTATTAGTACAGTGCTTGTTCAATACAGCGTCTCCTCCTTAAATTTCTCCATCCACATCTTCTTCAGCACATTCAAATCCTGCCGGAATTCCATCGGCGTCTGATTTTCGTTCTTGTCGATCGTCTCGGCGACCTCAAAACTGAACGCTCCCGGGCCATAAACAGCCCAATCCTTATTCAGCTTCATGTTGATGCACGACCCCGTCTTCTGCGAAAAGCCGAAACGGTTTTCAGCGGCTTCGATATCCGACGCGATCTCCACAAGAATTTTTCCGTTATGCGTGTTCCTGATGAGATAAACGCCCCCCGTTTCCGTACGCGACCGCTTTTTATAATCATTGATGAGCTGCTTTCTTGCTTCGTTGTCAATCATCGTCAGTACCCCATATCATTAAGCAGGGAAGAGAGGCGGTGCAGCCGCTCGCTTAACAGCTCGTCGTCCTTATTCATCGCGTCTCTTAAGAGCACGATATCTTCATCGATCCTCTCGTTGTCCGTACACACCGAGACATCCAGCGC
>CAZJCH010000024.1:0-5047 GCA_964544005.1 uncultured Papillibacter sp. | reverse complement strand
TCATATTATTCTCATCGTAAAGCTTCGGGTACCTGTACGCCTCTTGAAAATACGTCTTCGCCCTGCAGATGAGGATCGCCAGGTCCAGCACCCGGTGCAGCGGCATCTCCTCCGACTGCCTTGACCATTTCTCACCCGTATAACGCCAGATCTTTGCCGACACATCCACCTTACCCCGATCGTTCCACTGCGCCAGTCCCACAGACAATCCCTTCGCGTCCGAATTCCCCGCATACCGCCCGTCAATCTTATCATACTCCTCCGATACAATGACCGGCTTATGCTTGAGTGTTGTTGGTATTTTCATCGTCCAAACTCCAATTACTAAATTAGTATATTACTAAAATATCATACAACAGAACGGCTGCTATGTCAAGAAAACATAAGGGACAGTTCTTCTGTGCTGAGCCTCAAGTAGGGTGGACAGAATATTTCAATGTATCGCTTTCCGTGGTATAATACAGATAAGCCTTCAAGGCGGCCGTGACGGATGAAGCGCTCAGAAAATATATAGTATATATGTCATAATGCACAATAAAAATAAAACCCCTGCGATTGCAAGGGTTAGCGGTCTGTATGTTGTGGTGCTGTTAACAGAATAGAAACATATTTTAATATTATTGTAACAAATTACAGCGTAAATTAAGCCCTATTTGAGTCTGAATCAAGCAAAAACAGGGTCTGAATTGAGGCTTTTTGAGGTTATTTGAGCTTTAAACTGATGTCCAAGGCCTTGACGGAATGGGTCAGCGCGCCGATGGAGATATAATCGACGCCGGTGGCGGCCACCTCGCGGAGGTCGCGGTCGCCCATGTTGCCGGAGGCTTCGGTAAGGGCGCGGCCGGCGATGTGCTTGACGGCCATGGCCATCTCGGGGTTCGTCATGTTGTCAAGCATGATGATGTCGGCGCCGGCCTCCAGCGCTTCGTCGATTTGAATAATGTTCTCAGTCTCGACCTCAATCCGCAAAGTGTGCGGTGCGTTTCTTCGGACGGCATTGACGGCCTGTATGATGCCGCCGGCGGCGACGATGTGGTTGTCCTTGATCAGAATGCCGTCGGACAGGCCGAAACGGTGATTTTTTCCCCCGCCGCAGCAGACGGCGTGCTTTTCGAGGACACGCAGGCCGGGCAGAGTTTTGCGTGTGTCCACGATCTGCGTATGATAGCCGCCGATGCTTCGGACGACCTCGTCTGTTTTTGAGGCGATTCCGGATAAATGCTGCAGGAAGTTGAGCGCGGTGCGCTCACCGGTCAGGATGCTTCGGGCCGGGCCTTCGATTTCGGCAATCACACCGCTTCTTTTAATATGCGTTCCGTCCTTGTGCAGCACGCTGACGCGTACGCTGCTGTCGAGGATTTGAAAAAGGCGCGTCAGGATGCCGGTGCCGCAAACAACACCCTCGGCCTTGGCGATGAATTTTCCTTTGGATACTGCGTTTTCAGGCACACAGCTCAATGTGGTGATATCTCCGGTGCCGATATCCTCCTTAAGGGCTGTTGTTATGAGTTCGCTCAGCCCGATAAAGTCACAGTGTTCAGACATCAGGAATCCTCCCTGTAATGCGAGCCGATGCTTTCGGTGCGTTTAACGGCAGCCGTCAGGATTGCGTTCGCCACGGTCACGATATTAAGCGTCTCCAGATAGGCGGTCGAATCGTCATAAACGTTCTCAAGCTGTTTTAGTATGTCCTCAACCTGACTCAAAGCATACGTCAGTCCTTTGGCTGTCCGGGTGACATACCCGTAATCGCTCATCAAATCCTTAATTTGATGGCGGATGGCTTTGAAATCAAGCTCGGATTTCTTTCTCACGGGCAGCGGCGGAATAACAGCCTTCACGGGTGCGTTATTCTCTTTCAGTGATTTATTAATGTCCTCGGCTGCGCGCCGGCCGAAGACAAGGCATTCGAGCATAGAGTTCGACGCCAGGCGGTTGGCGCCGTGAACACCCGTATAGGCGGCCTCGCCGGCAGCGTAAAGCCCTTCGATGTTGGTGCGTGCGTACTGGTCCGTCTCAATGCCGCCCATCAGGTAATGCTGGACGGGGCAGACGGGAATCCAGTCGTGGGCAATATTAATGCCGCGGCGCAGGCACTCCTCATAAATCGTCGGGAAGCGGTGTTTCAGGAAATCCTCGGATTTTGACGTGATGTCGACGAAGACATGGTCGTCTCCGGTGCGCTGCAGCTCCTTCACGACAGCTCTGGCGACGATATCCCGCGGTGCAAGCTCGTTCAGCTCATGTGCGCCCTCCATGAACCGGACGCCGTCCTTGTTCTTCAAAAGCCCGCCCTCGCCGCGGACAGCCTCGGAAATGAGGAACTCACGGTCTTCCGGTACGGGGCTCCAGAGACCGGTCGGATGGAACTGGATAAATTCAATGTTCTTGATGACGGCGCCGGCGCGCATGGCGGCCGCGATACCGTCACCTGTGGCAACGGATGGATTCGTCGTCGATTTATACACCTGGCCGATGCCGCCTGTGGCGACAACGATCTTTCGAGTTTCGATCAGATAGAAAGCTCCATCTTCTTTTTTGACGACCATGCCGGCGACGGCGCCTCTGTCATCCTTCAGGAAATCATAAAAACAGGTGTTTTCGCTGAACGTGATATTTTTACGCTGCGCGACGAGGTGCGCCAGCGCCTTGACCGTTTCGCGGCCCGTCGCGTCGCCGCCGGCGTGGACGATACGGTTTTTGCGGTGCCCGCCCTCGCGCGTGATCTGCAGATCGCCGAATTCATTGAGGTCAAACGGCACCTTGAGTGAAAGCAGCAGGTTGATATCCTGCGGTCCCTCGGCGACAAGCACGCCGACAGCGTCCTCGTCACAAAGACCGGCGCCCGCTATAAGCGTATCCTCCTGATGAAAAATCGGCGCGTCGTCCTGCGACATGGCCGCGGCAATTCCGCCCTGGGCGAACCAGGAGTTGGAAATATCGATTTTTTCCTTTGCCAGTATCAGACAGGAATAACGCTCGTCAATATTCAGTGCAGTATAAAGGCCGGCTATACCGGCGCCGATGATGACGACATCATAACGCAGAATCTTTTCAGTCCTTGTCGTGCCGTCTATAGAAAATTGCACAGGATCACCTCAGTTACGACAGAAAGTCATATATATACCCGCATTTGTTCGTGCAATGCTCGTGCATTTGCACGTATTATAGCATTGCGCGTTGAGATTAACAACACGTTTATGTTATAATAACAAACAAAATTCAACAGCTGAAGCGGTAAGGCTTTGTGAAGCTCCGGGGAGATATATGGTTGATATTTCAGTACAAAACGTCAAAAAGGCTTTCGAGGAGGGGAAAGATATCCTCGACGGTCTCACTTTTGATATAAACGAGGGCGAGCACGTTGGCCTTCTCGGGAAAAACGGCGCGGGCAAAACGACGCTGTTCCGCATCATGGCTGGTGAGCTTGAAGCCGACGAGGGTATCGTTGTTCTGCCGAAAAACAGGCTCCTCGGGCTTATATCACAGATACCGAATTATCCCGAGGGCTATACGACGGAGGATGTTCTGATTTCGGCGCAGCAGAGGCTCTTGGATATCGGGACGCGTATGGAGCTTTTGGAACGGCGGATGGCTGCCGATCAATCACCGGAGCTGCTCCGCGACTATGACACCCTGGCATTTGAATTCGAGCGCTCCGGCGGTTATGACCTCAATTTTGAGCGCAATCGTGTCGCCAATGGCCTGGAGATTCCCCTAAAGCAGCGGGAGCAGCTTTTTTCGACGCTTTCGGGCGGCGAAAAAACGCGGGTCAACCTCGCCCGCCTCATTCTTGAAAACACCGATATTCTTCTGCTGGACGAGCCGACAAATCACCTGGATATCAGCGCGACGGAGTGGCTGGAGGAGTATCTGAAAAAGTTCAGGGGCACGGTTCTCATCATTTCTCATGACCGGTATTTTTTGGACAATGTCGTGACGCGCACCATCGAGATATCAAGCGGCAAAGCCGAGTTCTTCGGCGGCAATTACAGCTTTTACGTGGTGGAAAAGGAGCGGCGTTATCAGGAACAGCTGAAAAAATACGAATCCGAGCAGGTCGAGGCAAAACGGCTTCAGGAAGCGGCCGACCGGCTCTACCAGTGGGGCACCGGCAACAAAAACCTTATGAAAAAATCCTTCGCTATCCAGACCAGGATCGAACGGCTCGTCAAAACGGAGCGGCCGACAAAAGAGAAGAGCCTTCAAGCCCGTTTCGGCGAAAAGGAATTCCACGGTGACGAGGTGCTTGTGTTAAAAGGCGTCTCAAAGCATTATGACGGAAAACAGCTTTTTTCAAACCTTGACCTGCTGGTACAGGGCGGTGAGCGCATCGCGCTCATAGGTGACAACGGGACAGGCAAGTCGACGCTGATAAAAATTATTCTGGACGAAATGAGGCCGGATTCGGGCATCGTCAAAAAAGGGCCGTCTGTCAAGACGGCATATCTGCCACAGCTCGTCCATTTCTCCCATCCGTACCGAACGCTAGTGGACACACTTGTCTATGAGGACGACTGCTCCCCTCAGACGGCCAGGAACAGGCTGGGGGCTTTTAAGTTTTCCGGTGAAGATGTATTCAAATGTGTCGGCGATCTCTCAGGCGGCGAGCAGAGCCGTCTCAAGCTGTGTACACTCATGAAGGAAGGCGTCAACTTCCTGATCCTCGACGAGCCGACGAACCATCTCGATATTGCCTCCCGCGAATGGATTGAGGAAGCCGTCGAGGATTTCGGCGAAACACTCCTGTTCGTCTCCCACGACCGCTATTTCATCAGCCGCTTCGCCACCCGCATCTGGGAGCTGGAGGACGGTAAAATCACCGACTTCAAGGGCACCTATGAAAAATACCGCGCTATGAAAACCGGACAGGCAAAGCCCGCGACTAATGCGAAAGGTGTAAAGCCTGTTCAGAAGGGGAAACCGAAGAAGCTGGTTTCAACCGATAAACAGCTGGCAATGCTCGAAAGAGAAATTACCGCTTTGGAAGAAAAACTGAGTAAAATCGCATTGCTGAAAGAAGAATACTGCACCGACTACGAAAAGC
>CAZJCH010000023.1:11219-13656 GCA_964544005.1 uncultured Papillibacter sp. | reverse complement strand
TTTTCCGTTAAAACTCTGTTCAATTTCCTTTTTTTGATCCTCATTAAGTCCAATCGTATCACCTTCCTGAGTGCATTGTACCAGTTGACGCAGGGTCAATGTCAACGAAATTTTACAATAATGGGAATAAAAAAGATGCGGGCATTTCTGCCGGCACCTTAAACAATAGTATAGAGAAGAAACGTCGGAGAGTCAATAAAAAGTGTGAGAAAACGCGCGTTATAGCGCGTTTTCTTTATCTTATGCTGTAATGGCATGTGAAGGGCGAACGTACGGTTTTCATTTTCTGCCAGGCAGCATTAATATGATTGCATTAACGAGGAAAGGCTGATGCGAATGCTGCAGAATGAAGAAAACAGTGCGTGGAAACTGGACATTAAGAATATGTCCTGGGTGGAGAATACGGAGAAGGAAGTCGATTTTCTAATCAGGACGATGGGGCTGACGGGTAAGGAGCGAATCCTGGATCTCGCCTGCGGGTTCGGGCGGCACAGTCTCGCCTTCGCGGAGAGGGGATATGATGTCACCGGCGTTGATTTTACGGCAGTCTTCATTGAGGACGCGCGGAAGACGGCGGTGGAGCGGGGACTTTCTGTTGAATTCATATTGGCCGATATCCGTGAAGTGGATTTCCACGAGGAATTTGATGTCGTTTTGAATCTGGCCGACGGCGCGGTGGGATATCTTGAAAACGACGCGGAAAACCTTAAGATATTTGATGTCATCGCCCGGGCGCTGAAGCCGGGCGGGAAGCACTTTATGGACGTTTGCAACAGGGAACACGCCGAGCGGTGTTTTCCGGCAAGGGCGTGGGAGAGCGGTGCCAAATCACTGTCCCTAGCGGATTTTGCCTGGGATGAAAAGACGAATAGAATGCTGTACAGGGAGGCGGTTCTGCCGTTCGGTGAAATTGCAGAGGCTCCGGTATTGTCCGATCCGGGCATCGGGATACGACTTTACAGCAAAGATGAAGTCCGGGAAATTTTTTTAGAACACAGGATGTCAGTGCTGCAGACCTTCAGTGATTACGACGGCAATCCGGAATCGTATAAAAAGATACAGCTTATGGTGTATTCGAGGAAAGCGTAAGGGTATATTCCTTGGCCATGAATAGGGCGCAGTTCGGTAAAGGGGCGGCGGGAGCAAGCCCCCGCCCTACGGTACCTTACGATGAGCAGGGTTGACCACACCAATACATTCTGCCGGTGGGTAACGTGCTGCTTGGCCGGATTCATACTATATACTGTACAATCCAAAACTCAGGAGATATCAATATTATGAATGCGATGAAATGCAGTCGTTTAGCTTCTACATATCCGGCGTGTGCGCCGTCTTACGTCCGGATTCTCAACGCGTACCCTTGTTACCCGGCCGTCGATGTCATTGTCAACGGGAACCTGATTGCAGAAAACCTGGCTTACAATCAGTTCGCGGGCTACTTTACAGTCATGCCCTGTATGTATCATATCAAGATATTCTCTTCCGGCAAGCACAAGGAGTGCCTGATTGCGGAGGCGTGCTTTAACATCTGCCCTAAAAGCGCCAGGACCATTGCCGTTGTCGGCGGCTGCGCCGGGGTGCTCGGGATAGCGGAGGAGTATGCACCCTGCCGGCGCATGCGCGACCGATGCAAAGCGTATGTCCGCTTTGTGAACCTGTCGGTGAATTCACCGCCGCTGGACGTAGTAATCGCGGGCGGAACGCCGCTTTTTGAAAACGTGCCGTATACGGTGCACACGCGGTATATTACGGTCGAGCCCGGTACATATCAGCTGCAGATGAGGCCGGCCGGGTCGAGCCAGCCGGGGATCGTCACGCAGCCGGTCGAGCTGGCACAGTGCAAGGCGACGACGGTCTATGCCGTCGGGAACGTCGGCGGCGAGCCGCCGCTGGAGGCAATCACCTCCGTGGACGGGAGCTTTTAAGGGGCATAAAAGACGACGCAAGAATCTCCAGGAAACCTTGAATCGGCGCAACGCCTGAAAGTTACCTGGAGATTCTTCACTTCGTTCAGAATGACAAACGGGGAGCGTGTCATTTATTTGTTTTTTCAGAAAAATCGCAATACGCCCGTATACTGCATTCCGCGCATTTCGGGCTGCGTGCGGGGCAGACGGCGCGGCCGTGGAGGACAAGCCTGTGGCAGAAGTCGCTCGATTTGTCGGGCGGCAGAAGCTCACGAAGCGCTGTTTCTATTTTAACGGGATCTTTCGTATCGACGAGGCCGAGACGGTTGGAGAGCCGGATGCAGTGTGTGTCCACAACGACGGCGGGCTTGTCGTAAACATCGCCGAGGACGAGATTGGCCGTCTTGCGCCCGACGCCGGGCAGCTTGAGGAGACCCTCCATCGTGTCGGGTACGCGGCCGTCGAACTCCTTTACCAGCATCTGTGCCGCCGAGACGATATCCCTGGCCTTGGCATGATAAAAGCCGCAG
>CAZJCH010000023.1:8677-11209 GCA_964544005.1 uncultured Papillibacter sp. | reverse complement strand
CGACGTCGGCAACATCGGCGTCCGCGATAGCCTGCAGGGTCGGATAGGCTTCGTAAAAGGCCGGTGTGATCTTATTGACGCGCTCGTCCGTACACTGGGCGGCCAAACGTGTTGCAAACAAAAGCTCATAATCCTTTTTGTAATCAAGCGAGCATTTAGCGTCCGGATAGTCGGCTTCGAGCAGCCGGATAATTTGACCGATTCTGTTTTGACACTGCATCATAATACTCCAGGTCACGATAATATATGCATTATGATACCATGAGGCGTGCATAAATACCACTTTTTTTACTCTTTACCCGTTGAAAATGTCGGATGACTTCGGTATAATACATTAGCACTTTAGATAAATTAGCACTTTAAATAATTGGAGGAAAACCCGTGATTAAAGATATGATGGCGTTTATCACCGGCTATGATCCAGAGGTCGGCGCGGCAATTGAAAAAGAGTATGTCAGGCAGCGAAGAAATATTGAGCTGATTGCATCGGAAAACTGTGTGAGCGAAGCCGTGTTACTGGCGGCAGGCACCGTACTGACGAATAAATATGCCGAGGGATATCCCGGACACCGTTATTACGGCGGCTGCGAGGAAGTCGATGTCGTTGAAACGATTGCCATCGAGCGGGCGAAGAAGCTGTTTGGCGCGAAATTTGTCAATGTCCAGCCGCACTCCGGCGTTTCAGCCAACTATGCGGCGTATATGACTCTGACCAAGCCCGGCGACACTGTTCTGGGTATGAATCTCGATCACGGCGGCCACCTCTCCCACGGCAGCCCCGCCAACTTCTCCGGCAAATACTACAATATCGTCTCCTACGGCGTCACCGCCGATACGAACCTGATTGATTACGACCAGCTGCGCGATCTGGCCATAAAGCATAAGCCCCGGATGATTGTCGCCGGCGCGTCGGCGTATCCACGCATCATCGACTTTAAAACGTTCTCGGAGATCGCTAAGGAAATCGGCGCTTACCTGATGGTCGATATCGCACATATCGCAGGCCTTGTTGCCGCGGGCGAGCATCCGTCGCCCGTCCCGTATGCCGATATCGTCACGACGACGACACATAAGACGATGCGCGGCCCAAGAGGCGGCCTGCTGATGACGAACGACGAAGTCATCGCAAAGAGAATAAACAGTTCTGTATTCCCCGGCTCCCAGGGCGGGCCGCTGATGCATATCATTGCCGCCAAGGCCGTCGCACTCGGCGAAGCCCTCAAGCCTGAATTCAAGGCCTATCAGGCGCAGATTCGAAAGAACGCCAAGGCTCTGGCCGCGGAGCTTATGAAATATGGTTTCGATCTGGTCTCCGGCGGAACGGACAACCATCTGATGCTCGTCGATCTCCGGAAATTCAAGACGACGGGACGCGACATGGAAAAGCTCCTGGACACGGTGTATATCACGGCCAACAAGAATAAAATCCCCAACGACCCCGAAAACGCATCCCTCACCAGCGGCATCCGCTTGGGCACGCCGGCCGTCACAGGCCGCGGCTTCAAGGAAGAGGATATGGTCAAGGTCGCCGAGCTCATCTACCTGACGGCGTCGGATTACGCGAACAAGGCGGATTATATTCGAAGCGAAGTGAACAAGCTAACAACGAAGCACCCGTTGTACGAATAAGAGAATATGACTGACGGGCGGGAGAATAAATCCCGCCCGTTTTTTCAGACATGACATACAGGTGTCGTGTTTGTATGTTAGGATAGGAAAGAGATACATAAGCAGGAGGACTCACTATGCTCATCACACCGACACTGCACTTTAACGGTCAATGCGAGGAAGCACTCAAGCTGTATAAGAGGGCGTTTGACTGCAAGGTGGATTTTTTGCTCCGCTACGCCGACGCCGACAATAGAGACTGGAAGGTAACAGAGGAAGAGAAGAATTACGTCTACCATTCGGAGGTGCATATCGGCGGACAGCGCTTTATGATGGCGGACGAGCTTCAGTTCGAGCAGAAAACAGTCACGTCAATCTTTCTCACAATCACGTTTGATACGAAAGAGGAAGTTGCAAAAGCTTTCAATATCCTGGCGGAAGAAGGCGAAGTTATTTATCCGCTACACAGTACCACGTACAGCTCCTGCGGCGGATCGCTGATAGACAAATACGGCTTCAGATGGGGACTGATGACTGAGCAGACAGAAAGATAAAACGGAATCGGAGCGGGGCAGATCTTGTGTCTGCCCCATTTTCTTAAGTTTTTATTGATATTTTACCAAATCTCGGGTAGATTTGTACGTAAAGGTGGTGATGGCATGTACCGTCCGCTGGCAGATGAAATACGGCCTGCGTCATTGGATGATGTGGTGGGGCAGGAGCATATTCTGGGGCCGAAGGGGCTTTTGCGGCGCATTATTGACAGCGGCAAGATTCCGAATATGATCTTTTACGGCCCGTCGGGTTCGGGTAAGACAACGGTGGCCAATATCATCGCGCTTCGGTCGGGCCGGGTCCTCCATAAGCTTAACGCCACGACAGCGGGCACGGCGGATATCAAGAGCATCATTGCCGAGCTTGACA
>CAZJCH010000023.1:7864-8667 GCA_964544005.1 uncultured Papillibacter sp. | reverse complement strand
TAAATACACTTATGACGCCGAACGGCGCGCTTTTATACCTCGATGAGATACAGTACTTCAATAAAAAGCAGCAGCAGTCGCTGCTGGAGTTTATTGAAAACGGGAAGATTACGCTGATCGCCTCCACGACGGAAAATCCGTATTTTTATGTTTATAACGCCATACTCAGCCGAAGCACCGTCTTCGAGTTCAAGGCACTGACGTCGAGAAGCGTCCTGCCGGCTATCCAGCGGGCAATCAGGATCATGGAGGAACGCGCAGGCGTCCGGGCGGCGGTTGAGGACGGTGTCGCGGAGCATATCGCATCGGCCTGCGGCGGCGATGTCCGAAAAGCAATAAATTCCGTAGAGCTGCTGTTTACATCCTCGGAGAAAACCGGAGATACGGTCATGCTTAAGCTTGAGGACGCCGACGCTTTGTCTCAGCGCAGCGCCATGCGGTATGACAGAGACGGAGACAGCCATTACGATATTCTCTCGGCGCTGCAAAAATCGATCCGGGGTTCAGACCCGGACGCGGCGGTGCATTATCTGGGGCGGCTGTTGGAGGCGGGGGACATCATTTCGGCGTGCCGGCGCCTGCTTGTCATTGCCGCAGAGGACATCGGTCTGGCGCATCCGCAGGCCATATCCGTCGTCAAGGCATGTGTCGACAGCGCCTTTCAGTTGGGGCTGCCGGAGGCGCAGCTACCGCTGGCGGAAGCGGCGATCCTGTTAGCCACGGCGCCGAAATCCAATTCCGCCTGCATGGCCATCGGGGCCGCCAGGGAGGATATCCGGAACGGGAAGATCGGCGATATCCCG
>CAZJCH010000023.1:6461-7854 GCA_964544005.1 uncultured Papillibacter sp. | reverse complement strand
TGCCGGAGGCGCAGCTCCCGCTGGCCCAGGCGGTGATACTGCTGGCCACCGCGCCCAAGTCCAACAGCGTGGCGGAGGCCATCGGCAAGGCCATGGCGGACGTGGCGGCGGGCAAGACCGGGCCTTATCCGCGGGAGCTTCAGAACGTCCACGCTGACTCGGCAGGCATGGAGCGTGATCAGAACTATAAGTATCCCCACGCTTATCCGAATCACTGGGTGAAGCAGCAGTATCTGCCGGATGCCATCAAGAATGCGAAGTATTATGAATACGGCGACAACAAAACGGAACAGGCCGCGAGGAAATATTGGGATCTGATAAAATACGGGAATCAGGGTGATTAATATGGATGTCCGTGTCGGCGACATATTGACGATGAAAAAAAAGCACCCGTGCGGGTCTACGACCTGGCAGGTGCTTCGTATCGGGGCTGATTTCAAGCTCAGGTGTACGGGCTGCGGCCATGAGATCATGAGCGCAAGGAGCAATATCGAAAGAAATATTAAGAGGATCGCGCGGGAAGAGAAAACATGAAATTGGACATAGTATCTACTGCGGGCTGCCGGCAAAGCCGGCCGGGTGAGCGCCGGCGAATACGCCATTCGCTGACCGCACAATGAGAATGCCTCGTATTATTTATTGAAATAATGTTGACCCGGCCGGCTTCCCCGACAGCCCTGTCTATGAGATTTGATCGATGATATCGGCCACGTGGGGGTAGAATATAAACGCGTCCTCAATGCCCATTTTTGAGGCGACAGCAAGCTTGCGCTTGATACTTGCGCCGTTGTCGTAAAGAACGAAGTGGGTGCCTTTCTTATCATTGTATGTAAAATAATATGCACAGAGGTCTTTTGAGAGAAACGACTGCGGGTTATATTGCTCAACAAGCGATTGGAGTTCTCCGGCGGTGAGTTCTTTCCCGGTGCCCTGCGTCGCGGGCAGCGAAAAATCCATACGGACGCGTTCAATTTCAAGCGCAACTCGGCCTGCTCCGTATTTATCAACAGCTTCGCCAATATGGCCCGTCAGTGTCCCGCCCGAGAGCGCCGTCGGCAGCAGAATTGCAGTCCGCTCGCTGGCACCGGATAGAACGTCATGGACAATGACTTTCAGTCTGCGCTCGGATGCCTCCATCGCCAGGCGCCCGGCAAGCAGCATGAGCTGTGTCGTGGATTTACCGCCGGTATCGAGAACGATGCCTCTGAAACTGTTTTTGTCACATTCGCCCAGGATTTCCATTATGAGCGACGAGGCCGGCCCGCCGCCGACATATCCGCCGGTGTCGACAACCATATATCCGCCGCTCATCCGACCGAAACCCTGCGCGCGGAACAGATGGTGCCCGCGGCCAATCCTGTATGCCATATGAGCAATGTCAAAGCCGGATCTG
>CAZJCH010000023.1:0-6448 GCA_964544005.1 uncultured Papillibacter sp. | reverse complement strand
CGGAGGAGCGGCAAGAATAATATTTGTCATTTTGTCCAATTGTGTATCCCTCCCGATACGTGATACTATCAATCCGCCACGGAGTATGTGCAAAGCAAGCAGGCACGGCCCGCGACGCATAAAATGTACAGTTAAAGCAATGTGTTTTGACATAATAAAATATGATGCAAAGGTGTCTTTTATGAGTTTTTCTCTGATACCCGATTACTCTTTTCGCAGCTTATGCGCGATCACGCCCGAGTTTTTTAAGAGTCGCGGCATCAACCTGCTTTTTCTGGATCTGGATAATACGATGGCGCCGTATAGCGCCGTCCTGCCGCCGGAAGATATCGCTTCCTGGGCGGATAACATGAAAACAAACGGTATTGAGCTTTTTATCATTACAAACAACAACGGCTCGAAACGCGTCGAAAGCCTTGCCTCTGCCTTTGGTGTGGACTATATCATGGGCGCGGGGAAACCGTTTGCCAAAGGTATCAATAAAGCGCTCAAGCAGCTTGGCAGAAAACCGCAGGAAACCGCGCTGGCCGGTGATCAGATTTATACGGATATCATCGCCGCCAACAGCGCCGGCATCGTCTCTATAGTTGTAGAGCCCCTGAAGCTCAGAAGTCCGCTATTAAATATCCGCTACTGGCTGGAAGCGCCCTTCCGCGCGCTGTGCAGGAATAAGATGAGGTAAGTTCAAAATGAACAACATTGATAGAATAAAAGCCGCCGTTAAATCCAGCGAAGCGGACGCGCTGATGATCACGAGTGAATCGAACAGGCTGTACGCGACGGGATTTCACTCAACGGCAGGCGTTTTTTTTGTGACGGCTGATAGAGCGTGGTTTTTTACCGACTCACGTTACGTCGAGGCTGCGGCCGATGAGATACGGGACGCGGAGGTCATGCTCGTCGACAGGGAAGAGACATACAGCAAGCGTATAAGTAAAATCATTGCCGAATATGACATTAAAACGGTGGGTTTCGAAGACGAAAGCCTCACATATTCCGAATATACCGAATGGAGTGCCAGGTTGACAGTAAGGCTTCTGCCATCACAGAAGCTCCTCAATAACCTGCGTGCCGTCAAAAGTCGTGATGATCTGGAAAAAATGATTAAAGCGCAGCGGATTGCGGAAAAATCCTATGAGGATATCTTGCCGCTCGTATCGGAGAAAATCACCGAGAAAGAGCTGGCGGCCGAGCTTGTATGCCGGTTTTATAAAAACGGGGCCGATGACAAATCCTTCGATCCGATCGTCGTTTCTGGCGTGCGGTCCAGCATGCCCCACGGCGTCCCGACAGACGCTTATATAGGAAAGGGCTTTCTGACGATCGATTTTGGCGTGAAACTCGGCGGGTGGTGTTCTGATACAACCAGAACGCTATGTGTCGGGAAACCCGATGATGAAATGGTGCGGATATATGATACCGTCCTGAGCGCACAAATGGCAGGGATTACGGCAGCAAAAGCCGGCGTCAGAGGCAGCGAGATCGACGGCGCTGCGCGCCGCGTCATCAGCGAGGCCGGTTACGGCCAGTATTTCGGCCACGGCTTTGGCCACGGCCTTGGCCTGGAGGTTCACGAGACGCCCAGCGCCGCCCCCTCCAATGACGGAGAGATACCGGAGGGAGCCGTTATTTCGGCCGAGCCGGGCATATATATTCCGGGACGATACGGCGTCCGAATAGAGGATGTTCTTTACATTACAAAGGATGGGCGCGAAAACATTACGAATCTGCCAAAGAAGCTCTTAATTGTATAAATTGTCCTTGCAAACATACGGATTATAGGATAAAATCACTCACAGAGAAGACAATATACGGGAGGATATTATATGATTTCTGCCAGCGAGTTCAGAAACGGCGTGACTTTTGAAATGGACGGGAAGGTCATGCAGGTTGTTGAGTTCCAGCATGTAAAGCCGGGAAAAGGCGCAGCATTTGTCCGCACAAAAATGAAGAATGTCATCACGGGCGCCGTGGTTGAGACATCGTTTAACCCGACGGACAAGTTTGAAAACGCGTATGTCGAGCGCCGTGATATGGAATACAGCTATAATGACGGCAACCTCTATTATTTCATGGACATGGAGTCCTTTGAGCTTGAGCCGATCGACGGCAGCCTTCTGGGCGGCAGCTTCAAGTTTGTAAAGGAAAACATGCCGTGTACGATTTATTCCTATAAAGGAAAGGTCTTTAATGTAGAACCTCCAAACTTTGTCGATCTTGTCATCACGCAGACGGATCCCGGCTTTAAAGGCGATACGGCCACAAACGTGACGAAGCCTGCAACGGTAGAGACGGGTGCCGATGTTAGAGTACCTCTGTTTATCAGTGAAGGGGAGAGAATCCGTATAGACACCAGAACCGGTGAATATCTGGAGCGCTCCAAGGGTTAAAAACCGCTTGTTCTTAATATACGAATCTGTTTTTCATATCTGAAGGAGGTATCATTATGACAGTATCGGAAAAAGTTGCATATTTAAAGGGGCTCTCGGAAGGGCTGGGGCTTGATACGGAGACAAAGGAAGGCAAGCTAATATCGGCCATCATCGATACTCTTGCCGAAATAGCTGACGAGCTTGAAGATCTTAGCGAAAACGCGCTGGATTTGGGCGAGGAGATTGACGCTGTATCCGACGACCTCGCCGATGTCGAGGAAGTGCTTTTCGGCGATGACGAGGATTATGACGACGACGATGGCGAATATGACGACGAAGACGATGACGCCTGTTGCTGTGAGGATGACGATTGCTGCTGCGGAGATGATGAATGCGCCTACGAAGTGACGTGCCCATCCTGCGGAGAAGATATTGTCATTGACGAAAAAGACCTGGAGAATGGTGTGATTTCCTGCCCGAAGTGCGGCGAAAAGCTTGAATTTGAGTTTGACGAGGACAACGAAGAGGAAATCGACTGACAATAGGCTCATTAACAACGGCGCCCCTAACGGGGCGCTGTTGTGGCTAAAAAATCAAAAAAACTTGACAAGAGGAAGAAAAAGGCTGTATACATAAAATAGAGATATAGTGTTGGTAACAGAAAAATCAGAACTGCATGCTGACGCATGGCCGATCAACTTGCCATGCTGCTCCTGTGAGAACTTGAATACTCGTATTGGAAATGGAGCGTAAATTGACAAAGGAAAAAGAAAAACTGAGAGTACCGATGTTCCTGCCGCCTGATCTGATCCTGATCGTGTGCATCATCGTATCAGCACTTCTTTTTGCAGTCGGTTTGATCATTCCGGTGGCTCCGTGGCTGAAGACATTCATCTTTGCGTCCTGCGTAGCTTTAACCTGTTACGACGTCGTTATCGATACCGCGGTGAAAATATCCAAAGAACGCGATTTCAATATGAACCTGTTGATCGTCATCGCGGCAGCCGCCGCCTTTCTCGTCGGCAAAGGCGCCGAGGGTGCCGCCGTTATGCTGATTTTTAGGACGGGAGAGGTGCTGCACAGGAAAACGGTCAAGAGGTCGGCAAACATCGTCGAAAAATTTATGGATCTCCGACCGGAAACCGTCAATGCCGTCATCAATGGCGCGATCGTCCAGATGGCACCAGGGAAAATAGCTGTCGGCGATATCATATCCGTATCACCCGGTGAAATTATTGCGCTCGACGGTGTCGTCATCAGCGGCGTTTCACAGCTGGATACCTCTGCGCTGAACGGTGAGGCCTTGCCGCTGCCCATAAAAGACGGCAGTGCAGTCCTGTCGGGAAGCGTCAATCTGACAGGTGTACTTAATATTCGGGTCACGTCGGATTTTGACAATTCGACCGTATCGCGAATTCTGCGGCTTGTAGAAAAAGCGGAAAACAGAAAAGCAGGGCCGGAGAAAAAAGTCAGGAAATTCGCACGTATTTTTACACCGGCCGTGGTGGCGGCCGCCCTGATCATCGGTGTGCTTATACCTGTTTTCGGAAGCTTCCCTCTGAGCCCCTGGATCAGCAGGGCATTAGGGTTGCTCGTTGCATCCAGCTCATCGGCTATGATTATTTCAGTCACGCTGACATATTTCGCGGGCATCGGCGGCGCTTCAAAAAAAGGGATAATTTTTAAAGGAGCTGAGGTCGTCGACACGGCAGCCCATACGACATCCGTCGTCTTTAATAAAACAGGGACGCTGACGGACGGGATATTCCAGGTTATTAGCGTCAACTCATATGGCATATCGGAGAGCAGACTTTTAATGCTGGCGGCGTATGCAGAGCTCTTTTCGAATCATCCGATCGCACGTTCTGTCGTGGCGGCCGCCGATATCATGCCGGACTTTGCCAAAGTATCGGACTATCATGAGTATGTTGGCAAAGGCACCGAAATTGAAATAGGCGGCAACACCGTTTCCGCAGGCAACGCATTGTTTATGGAGGAACTGGGAATCGAGCCGGAATTACCGACATCAGATACAAGCGTTGTATACATTGCTGTTAACAGGCAGTATGCCGGGCGCATCTTACTGAGCGATTCCGTAAAAGAGAATTCGAAGAATGCTGTCAGGGATCTGCATGCCATCGGAATCGATAGAATCGTTATCTTCACCGGTGACCGGAAGGAAGCTACCGCGGATGTTGCGGGGCAGCTGGGTATTAAGGAATATTATGCCGAATGTCTGCCCGAGGACAAGTATATGAGGCTGAAGGGGCTGATGGACATGCAGCTCAGCGGCGATAAGCTGATATTTGTCGGCAGCGGTATCGATGATGCGCCGGTCCTGAAAATGGCTGATGTCGGCATCACACTTGGCGGCCTTGGTACCGATGAAGCAAATGATGCCGCCGATATGATCATCATGACCGATGAGCCGGCAAAAGTAGCAACGGCCATTAACATCGCGCGCGGCACAAATAAGCTTGTCGGACAGAATATTGTATTGTCGCTGGGATTTAAAGGTCTTGTTCTTATTTTCGTGCTTCTCGGAATCGCGTCGATGTGGATGGCTGCATTGGCTGACGCGGTGTTTTCGATGATCGTCATCATAAACGCCATGCAGGCGTTCGGCATAAAACGAAGCGTGCTCAGGAAGACTCTTCCCAAACCGGGGAAGGAGAGCGAGGACTATATAAGCGAATAGGCCTAGATCATCGCTTAAATAGAGGCAGCCTGTCAGCTGCCTCTATTACGTATTATTTACTTGCTCCGTTATTTCTTCTTCTGCTGGTTTAACGCCGACTGGTTCTGATTCTGATTCAGATTCTGATTCGGGTTCCTGTTCTGCTGGTTCTGCTGTGCCGTGTTGTTATTCATATCCGGTTGAGGGTACTTACCCTTCTGAGGCATATCGATCCACCTCCTTTATACTGAACTGTTTTTATTCTGGACAGCCTTCTGCAGTTTTATACCACAATACGGGAGAAATGGATAACAAAGGAAGATGGGCCCGAATACTATTCGCAAGGCTTGCCTCGTCATCAGAAATATGTTAAAATCACTGATGCATGTCCAGCGTGGATGCGAATGATTTTGGTTTGACGATAACTGTGGTAAGGAGATGTAAGCATGTCGGGGCATTCGAAATGGCATAATATACAAAGAGCGAAGGGCGCGGTTGACGCGAAAAGGGCGCAGGCTTTCACAAAAATCGCCCGTGAAATGATCGTCGCCGTCAAGGAAGGCGGCAGCGGAGACCCTAACAACAATTCCCGTCTGGCTTCCGTCATTGCGAAAGCAAAGGCGGCCAACATGCCGAATGACAACATTAAGCGCACAATAGAAAAAGGGCTCGGCAGCGGCAACAGCGATAATTATGAGAGCGTGACGTACGAGGGTTACGGCCCGGCCGGCGCTGCCGTTATCGTCGAGGCCATGACAGATAACCGCAACAGGACGGCCTCGGAAGTCCGCCATCACTTTGACAAATACGGCGGCAATATGGGTGCGACGGGCTGCGTCTCCTGGTCCTTTTCGAGAAAGGGCGTCATCATCATCGACAACGAGGACGGCGACCTGGACGAGGATACCGTCCTGTCCGACGCGCTGGATGCGGGCGCCGAGGATATTGTCACGGACGAGACCGTATTCGAGGTTTACACGACTGTCGAGGATTTTAACGCCGTCACCGAGGCCCTCGATAAGAAGAAGTACAAGCTCCTCTCAGCCCAGCTGGAGATGGTACCCTCAACATACATCAAGCTCACAAACCCCGACGATGTCACAAACATGGAAAAGCTCCTGGAGCACATGGAGGACAGCGACGACGTCCAGAACGTCTGGCATAATTGGGAGCAGGAGTAAAAGCGGTAATACAAAAGCCCTTCCGGATGCTTAAGTGATAAGCCGGAAGGGCTTTTATGTTTAACAAGTCTGTTAAGGGGCTATCTCTTTTCACCCATAAATATCAAGCCTATTGCGCCGGGGCCGGAGTGGGAGCCGATGCTTGGGCTGACATAATTCATAATGATTTGCTTTTCAGGGAGTTGTTCGCGGACGAGCTCTTCAAGATATTTGGCATC
>CAZJCH010000022.1:11924-13719 GCA_964544005.1 uncultured Papillibacter sp. | reverse complement strand
CAACCGGGGATATTATCACACAGATCGGCGCGCAGCACGTTTCCACAAATGAGGATCTCAAATCAGCAATCGACAAGCTGGACGGCTCGCCTGTTTCCATCAAGGTGACGCGCGGCACGAGTGTTCTGCAGTTAAAGGTGACGCCCCATAAAACGGATGACGGACGCTGCGAGCTCGGATTGTGGATGCGTGACGGCATTGCAGGAATCGGGACATTGACGTTTTTTGATCCTGAAACAGGAGTTTTCGGTGCGCTGGGTCATGCTGTCAATGACAGTGAAACGGGCATCGTTATCCCGCTCCGGACAGGGGCGATATCACGGTCATTTGTGACGGATGTCGTGCAGGGAAAAGCCGGAATGCCCGGTCAGCTTCACGGGACGTTCAGCTCCGACAATATACTCGGCAGCCTGACTAAAAATTCTACAAGCGGTATTTTCGGGACCATGAATAATAATGACCTTATAACAGGCAAAGCCGCAATTCCAGCCGCGGATTTCTCTCAGATAAAGACGGGACCGGCAACAATTTTATCCAACGTTTCGGGCGCGGAGGTTAAGGAATATAAAGTCGAGGTGACACGCATCTATACCGGAGCCGAATCGATCGGCCGCAGCATGATGATCAGCGTTAAGGATCCAGAGCTCATCGCGCAGACCGGCGGAATTGTCCAGGGTATGAGCGGCAGCCCGATCATACAAAACGGGAAGCTGATCGGCGCAGTCACACATGTGCTTATCAACGACCCAACGCGGGGCTACGGCATATCAATAGAAAACATGCTGGATACGATTTTGCGTGACAGTAACAATAAGGCGGCGTAACGCAGCTTACAAAGTTACAGCGAGGGCGGGTTGACCCCGCCCCTACATATGCTTATAATTATACTAAGTAAGCAACCATAATGAACGGAGAAAAGACATGCAGACAAAGACACATATCGAGGTCCGGTATCCCGACTGTGACAGGATGGGGATTGTGCACCATGCGGTTTATCCGATCTGGTATGAGATGGCCAGGATGGACTTTTTTCTGGAGTTGGGTTTTTCTTTTGCACAGATGAATTCCATCGGCGTCAATCCGGTCATGGTGGACCTCCAGCTTCAATACAAGAAGCCGGCGACGTATCCGCAGTCGCTCTATATCCTCACGCGCTTGGGCGAATTCGCTCCGAAAAAGCTGGAGCTCCTGTACGAGACGTATGACCTGAGCGGCGGCGACCCCATCAATACGGCCCGCACTTTTCACATCTGGACAGGTCCGGACGGCAAGTCCTTCAATATGGAGGAAAATCTTCCGCTTATATTTAAAAAAATAAAAGAAGCGGCGGTATAAAAGCATGGACACCCGGCAGAACGATTTTTCAAAGGGCAGCATACCGAAAGCAATCATGAAGCTGGCCGTACCGATGACGGTGGCAATGCTCATTAATATCATGTACAACCTTGTTGATCGCATGTATATCGGCCATATCGCCGACGGGCGCATGGCGCTGACTGGTATCGGTATTTCGCTGCCGATCCTGTCGATCATCATGGGCTTCGCGAATCTGTGCGGCTCGGGCGGCGCACCGCTCTGCTCCATGGCCAGGGGGCGCGGCGATAAAAAAGAGGCGGAGCATATCATGGGCAACGCGTTTGTCCTGCTGCTCATCCTGAGTGCGGCACTCACCGCCCTCTGCCTGATTTTCAGACGGCCGCTTTTATACCTGTTCGGGGCGGATGCTTCAACATACGGTTACGCCGACGCATACCTGTCTATTTACATCTTTGGTACTGCCGCCGTGATGGTCAGC
>CAZJCH010000022.1:0-11914 GCA_964544005.1 uncultured Papillibacter sp. | reverse complement strand
GCCTCGGTATGAACCCATTCATCAACGCACAGGGTTTCGGCCGTATGGGCATGCTGACGATCGCGCTGGGCGCCGTCGTCAACATCGTGCTCGATCCGATCTTCATTTTCGCGTTCGGCATGGGCGTCCGGGGCGCTGCG
This sequence comes from uncultured Papillibacter sp., assembly GCA_964544005.1. Taxonomy (GTDB): domain Bacteria; phylum Bacillota; class Clostridia; order Oscillospirales; family Oscillospiraceae; genus Sporobacter. Next base: position 11,774 of record CAZJCH010000022.1, on the reverse strand, counting down.
CTGGCAAGCGTTCTGGCCCAGCTGTGCTCGGCCTTGTGGGTCATCCGGTTTCTGACGGGAAAAAAAGCAATCCTGACGCTGCAAATAAAGCATTTTCGCCTTAAAGCCGGGACTGTCGGGAGGATACTTGCGCTGGGGGTTTCGGGCTTTGTAATGAGCCTGACGAATAGCCTTGTCCAGATCGTCTGCAATAAGACGCTGCTTTTATACGGTGGGAATCTTTACGTGAGCATCATGACGGTCATCAATGCCATACGGGAAGTCGCGTCCCTCGGCATGATCGGGATCACAATGGGCGGCGTGCCGGTGCTCAGCTACAACTACGGGGCCGAGGAGTACGGTAGAATACGCCATGGTATCCGCTTCACGACGGTGGCCGGGCTGATCTATGCGGCCGTTCCCTGGGCATTTGTTATGCTCTTCCCTCACCTTTTCATTCGTATATTCAACAGTGATCCGGCTCTGATCAAATACGGCGTTCCGGCGTTCCGCATCTATTTTTCGACCTTCTTCTTCATGACGTTCCAGATGGTGGGACAGACAGTTTCACAGGCGCTGGGCAAGGCAAAAACCGCCGTGTTCTTCTCCCTTCTGCGGAAGGCCTTCATTGTCGCCCCGCTCACTGTCCTCCTGCCGCAGCTCTGGGGGCTCGGCACAGACGGCGTCTTTCTGGCCGAGCCAATCTCAAACGTTGTTGGAGGCCTGGCCTGTTACATCGCCATGATCTTTATCGCATATATTCCGCTGGGAAGGCTTGAGCGCGAACAGCAGCAAGCGCCGGCTTTAAGCAAATAACGTGAATACAGCCGTATAAATGATTGGCGGCTCGTTCAATCATTTATACAGCTCTTTTCATCGTCTATCTTCTTTTTTGTGTCACTGTTGAGGTCTTGTTTGAGGCGCGTCATGTAGTCGGAGAATGCCGTTTCGCTGGTGCCGTAGGTCAGGTTGAGGTCGTATTCGAGGGGCAGCCAGGTGGAAATATCCGCCTCGTTGTGCTGCAGGAGGGCTTCCATTTTATCAAGCGCTTTATAAATTTTCGCTTCCGTTGTCTCCAGTGCATTCATCTCTTTAAACAGCGCCGACAGTTCCTCGCGGTATGGCTCGGACAGGCCGCTCAGAAAACCTAAAACGGCGTGATCTTCCGCGTTTTCATGTGCCTCGGTCTTCAGAAAGGCCGGGATATCGCCGGTGAACGCCTCGCCGATGTCATGGACGAGGCACATCAGGATGACCTTATCAATATCTGCGCCGGGAAATTCGTCTTTGACGAAATAACTCAGAAGCGCCAGGCGCCAGGTGTGCTCGGCCACGCTTTCATGGCGGCCGGTCGACGTCCAGGAGTGGCGCGTGTTGCATTTGAGCTTCTCCAAAACAGACGCCAACTGAATAAACTGCTTTGTATCCATTTCCGAACCGCCTTCACATAATCTTCGGGCTGATGCGCCATTCACGGCCGCCTGCTCTGTTTTCGAGGTTTGGGTACGCCAGGACGTACAAATCTGTCGCATCGGACTCTTTCAGAAACATTGCCCGCGCGGCGCCGTCAAGAGTATCGGCCAGAGCAGGCTTTGTGATCACGGGCAGCGCCGATTTTTCCTTGATATCACGCAAAAGGTTCATGCCCGTTTTATTCATCGCCAGCACGCGGATATACGGCGGCGGTGTCCCGCTGTCCGCCGCTTCAATGCCGAGAACAGCACACAGGAGCATGCGGCGAAGGCGTGACATTGCGTACCGTTTTGTTTTTGTGCTTTCCAAAATCGACTGGACCGCCGGCATCGATTTCGCGTAACGCATCAGCCTCCGGCCAAGTCCTTCGGAAGCATCCGGCAGGCGTACATAATTCTCTAGCGGCAGCATTCTGAGCCTGGACAAGACAGCCGTTTCGATTGAATCCATAAAAACAGGGCCGCGCCCCGACGTGACCTCTTCCCTCAGAATGACAGCTGCGGGCTCCGGCATCATGCGCCAAGGCTCCCCGCCTTCTTTCAATATCCTTCTGAGCTCTGACGCCGATTCCGTGCCGTCTCTGTCGTGGTGGGCGCCAATCCGCCTGACTGTCATCGGTTCCAGCTTAGAGTTCGTCGTTTTCAACGCCTTGATGTACTCGACGCCGAGGATGTTATTCGGCGTTTTAAGCGCTTCGGCTTTTTCGCCGAGCAGCTTCGCGGCAGCTCTCTGCCGTGCGCGCGCGAAAGAGACGCCTGTCTTCAGCTCTTCCTTAATGAGTTCGGGTATTTCTTCCCGCAGCAGGCAGTCGGCCAGTTCCGAAAGGCTCTCTGTCTCGCCTGTTTCGCTGCCGAATGATAGCGTTGTACAGACGCCCAGCGCGTCAAGCAGCATGACGCCGCCGCGGGCGAAGCCCTCGGCAGAGGAAAGGACATACGGCAGCGGCAGCTCGATGACAAGGTCTGCTCCGCAAGCGACGGCCGACAACGCGCGGGCGTGTTTGGCAAAAACGGCAAAATCCCCGCGCTGGACAAAATTCCCGCTCATGGCGCAAACGATAGCGCAGTCTTCCCCGAGCATCGCCCGGGTTTGGGAGATATGACGTACATGCCCGTTATGAATTGGGTTATACTCACAAATAATACCCGCCGTTTTCATGATTTTTTCTCTCCAATATGAAAGTTTTACTAAAATTCTTGATATATTACAATTATCGTATTAAAATGTCTATTGATACACTATTTTATTTCATGAGTATTTTTATATATCTACATGAGCAAGGGGTTTGGAAAATGAATGTATTAGTCATTAACGCAGGCAGTTCTTCTTTGAAATATCAGCTTTTCGATATGGAGACGGAGACTGTCGTAGCGAAGGGGTTGTGCGAACGCATCGGCATTGACGGGCGTTTGAAGCATACACCGGTATCGAACGGGAAACCCGTTTTTAAGGAGGATATCCCCCTTCCCACACACGCCGAAGCGATCAGCGCCGTTATGGAAAAGCTGACGAGCAAGGAATACGGCGTCATTACAAGTCTGAAGGAAATCGGTGCCATCGGGCACCGCGTGCTCCATGGCGGCCAGAAGTTCTCCCAGAGCGTCCTGATTAACGACGCCGTCCTTACTGCTATCACCGAGTGCATTCCGTTCGGGCCGCTGCACATTCCGGCAAACCTGATGGGTATCAAGGCGTGTCAGAAGGTGATGCCGGGTATTCCTCAGGTCGCTGTTTTTGATACGGCATTCCATCAGACGATGCCCAAGCATGCGTATATCTATCCGATCCCATACAGCTATTATGAAAAATACGGGCTTCGGCGCTATGGCTTTCACGGCACATCCCACAAATATGTCTCCCAGAAGGCGCTGGAGATTCTGGGCATCCCCGCCAAGGGTTCCCGCCTGATCACCTGCCATCTCGGCAACGGCTCGTCGATCGCCGCAGTCAGGGACGGTAAATGCCTCGATACAACCATGGGGCTCTCACCTCTTGAGGGTCTGCCGATGGGGACGCGGTGCGGCAGCATCGATCCCACCATCCTCTCTTTCATGGCCAACCACGAGGGGCTTACGTTCCAGCAGATCATGGAGGTGCTCAACAAGGAATCGGGCGTCCTTGGAGTCTCCGGCGTCTCGTCGGACTTTCGCGATATTGAGGAAGCAGCGGCCGAAGGCAATGAGCGGGCTCAGCTGGCGCTGGATCTTTTCCATTATAACGTCAGGAAATATATCGGCTCATATATGGCCGTCATGGGCGGCGTAGACGCGATCATTTTCACCGCCGGCGTCGGCGAAAACGGTCCCGAAACGCGTGAAGCCATTATGGACGGCCTCGAAACGATGGGCATGTGTATAGACAAGGAAAAAAACAAATTCAAGGGCCTGCTCCGCGACATCACAGGCGAGGGCTCGAACGTCAGGATACTTGTCATCCCGACAAACGAGGAACTTGTCATCGCAAGGGATACGAAGGAAATCGTTGAATAATAACAAAGTCGAGGGTGTCAAAGCGCCGGGCAGCCGGCGCTTTTTTCTTGCGCTCATTAATTTTTTTGGTTGACACAAAACGATATTGAGACTATTCTAGTCCTAGCACACCAAAAGATAGCCAAGGGCGGGATGGATGATTACTATGGACATTTTTGACAAATGCTATAAGTTCACAAAAGCGGATGAGGTTAAGAAGATGGGGATTTATCCCTATTTTCATGCTCTTGAATCTCAACAGGACGTCGAAGTCATCATGGAGGGGAAACGCCGGATCATGCTTGGGTCCAATAACTACCTCGGACTGACGACCTATCCCGAAATCATTGAGGCCGGCATCAAAGCCTTCGAAAAATACGGTTCCGGCTGTTCCGGCTCCCGCTATTTAAACGGCACACTGGAAATGCACCTTGAACTGGAAGCGGAGCTGGCCGATTTTCTTGAGCGCGAGGACACCTTGACGTTTTCAACAGGCTTCCAGTCGAACCTTGGTATCATCAGCGCCATCGCCCAGCACGGCGATTATATCTTCTGCGACAGAGAAAACCACGCCAGCATCTATGATGGCTGCCGCCTGAGCTTCGGTAAGATGGTGCGGTACAAGCACAGCGACATGGACGACCTGGAGCGTGCCCTGCAAAACACCCCGGAGGACGCCGGCAAGCTGATCGTAACCGACGGTGTTTTCAGCATGATCGGTGATATCGCGAAGCTGCCTGAAATCGTCGCACTGGCCAAAAAGTATGGCGCCCGAACAATGGTGGACGACGCTCACGCACTGGGTATCATCGGCGAGGGCGGCCGCGGGACAGCACATCATTTCGGCCTTGAAAAAGAAGTTGATATTATCATGAGCACCTTCAGCAAGTCGCTGGCGAGCCTCGGCGGCCACATGACGGGCGATCACAAAATCGTCGACTATGTGCGCCACAACTCCAGGCCGTTCATCTTTTCGGCCTCCATGACGCCGGCAAACTGCGCGACGGCGCTTGCGGCGCTCCGCCACCTTAGAAAGCACCCTGAAATCGTTAAAAAGTTATCAGATATTTCTTCATATGCCAGAAAGGGCATGATCGACAGAGGCCTTGAGATTATCATCTCCACGACACCTATTATCCCAATCTTTACTTATGACATGATCAACACCTTGAAAAAAGCGAAAGAGCTCTATGACGCCGGCGTCTATGTCAACCCCGTTTTGCCCCCGGCCGCGCCCGCCGACGGCTGTCTCCTGCGGACGAGCTATATGGCAACACATACGCAGTCGCTGATCGACGAAGCGCTGGATATCATCAGAAACGTCATGGTAGGGTAGCGTTATGCTTGAAATAAGGGAAGTAAAAACCAGGAAAGAATTCAAAAGGTTTATTAATTTCCATTATCAGCTCTACAAAGGAAATCCCTACTGGGTGCCGCCTCTTTACAAGGATGAGGTGGATACGCTGTCTAAGGACAAAAATCCGGCGTTTGATTACTGTGATCTTACGATGTGGAATGCTTACAAGGACGGAGAGCTTAAGGGACGTGTCGCCTGTATTCTCAATCACAACCAGGAAGAAAAGGAAGGCATGCTGATCGCCCGATTCGGCTGGATCGATTTTGTGGATGATGAAGAGGTCTCCGAAGCGCTGATACAAACAGTCGAGAAATTTGCCAGGGCGCACGGCGCGGTCAAGCTGACCGGCCCCATGGGCTTTTGCGATTTTGACAGACAGGGTTTGCTGATTGAGGGCTTTGAAGAGCTCGGCTCCATGGTGACGTTATATAATAACCCTTATTACGCGGGGCATATTGAACGCCTGGGCTATGTGAAGGACATCGATATGGTTGAGCACCAGCTCATTAACGGCGACCGTGTTCCCGAAAAGCTGGAAAGACTTGCTGAAATCGTATTGAAACGAACAAAACTCAGGTTTGTCCCGCTTAAAAAGACGAAGGATGTCAAGACCTATGCCAAAGGCATTTTCACCGCCCTGAATGAGGCATACAGGGTTCTGCACGGCGTCACCGAAATCCCGGAAAGACAGATGGAATATCTTGCAAAGCAATATTTTGGCTTTATCGATCCGGATTACATAAAGATTGTTGTGGATGAAAACAATGAGGTTGTGGCATTCGGCATTGCGATGCCTTCCCTCTCCAAAGCGCTGCAGAAAACGGGCGGAAGGCTGTTCCCGTTTGGTTTCATCCCGGTTTTGAAGGCTCTGAAAAAAAACGACAGGCTTGAGCTTTATTTTGTCGGTGTAAAGCCCGAGTACCAGGACAAAGGCGTCAATGCCGTTGTGATGGCTGAAATGACAAAAAGCGGTATCAGCAAAGGTATAAAAATTGCCGAGACCTCCGTTTCGCTTGAGGATAATACGAAGATACTGGCCTTTTGGAAGCATTGGAATAACAGGCTGCACAAGAGAAGACGCTTTTATATTAAGGATCTATAGTCTATAACCCAATATGACATAAGCCCCATTGTGACAACCTCATGGGGCTTTTCGTTTTGAAAGTGGCAGTGATATGATGAAGACAGAACATGAATTTTTTATAACGGGCGCAAGCGGTTTTATCGGCAGCAACCTGATCAGGCTGCTCAATAGAAAAGGGTATACGCCCTACGCGCTGCTGAGAAAGACAAGCAGGCCGGACCTGCTTGTGGGCACCCAATATGTGCCGGTATACGGGGATGTGACCGGCGATGACGTCATATCGCAGCTGCCGGCGACTGTTAACGTCATCATCCATTGCGCCGGTGCGATCAAGGCTTTACGTCAGGGCAACTTTTTTACAGCCAACGCCCAGGGCACGCTCAACATCCTGCAGGGCGCCAGGCAGCAGCTGCCCGGTTTGAAACGGGTCATCCTTTTGTCCTCCCAGGCGGCGGCGGGTCCCAGTGCACTCAATCAACACAAATGTGAGAACGATTCCTGTAATCCCGTCAGTCAGTACGGTATAAGCAAAGCGCGGATGGAAGAAGAGGTCCTGGCGCGCTTTGCGGATATGCCTGTGATTATCGTCCGCCCTCCGACGGTTTACGGTCCCGGAGACCGCGAGTCCCTGGCATTTTTTAAGATGGTCAAGTCCGGCTTTGTGCCGTGTGTCAATCGCAACCAAATGATGATGAGCTTCATATATATCGACGATTTGCTGGAGGGCCTGTACCGCCTCGCGACAGCGGTGCATGTACCGGACAAGCTGTATCATATGACGAGCCAGGACGAGGTAATGCTGGCCGACTTTTTAAAGACGATCGCAAATCATATGCATAAAAGATATATAACACTGAATATTCCCAAATTTCTTGTTTCTGCCGCGGCCCAACTTTCCTTGCTCATGAGCAGGCTCTTCAAAAAACCGTCCATTCTGAACCCCGACAAGGTCAATGAAATGATCGAGCTGCGCTGGGTATTTAGCGGTGAGCGTTTCCGGGGGCTCTTTTGTGATATGGCACCGACCCCTCTCGATACGGGCGTCAAGCGCAGCCTCGAGTGGTATCGCCAAACGGGCTGGCTGTAAGGCTTTTATCGGTAGGAATTAAATTTGCACAGTTCGTCCAGAGGTTTTCTGATTTTATCTCTTGTTGTGTTTTGTCTGGGATACCCAACCGTAATGACGATGGGTATTCTTTTTTTGACCGGAATATTCAGAAGCTTTTTCAGTTCTTTCTCCCGGACCCAGCCGATCATGCAGGTCCCCAGGCCAAGCTCGGCGGCCTGAAGGCAAAAGTTTTCCGCGAAGGCCCCGATATCAATGAGTGGATATTGGATCCTTCTGGCTTTCGCGCCCGCTGATGAGACGGTGCTGTCCGGCTCGATAACTATGGCGACAATAACAGGGGCCTGGGATACGAATTTATTGAACGAAGATGGCGGAAGCATCGTCGTCCTTGCCGCCTTGTTCTTAAGTTCAGGGTCGTCGACGATGACAACGCTCCAGGGCTGGGCGTTGCAGGACGACGGCGCCAGCCTGGCCGCTTCCACACACGTTTTGAGCATATCTCTGTCGACCGGCCGATCCGTATATACCCTGTCGCTTTGCCGCGCCTTTGCCAAATCAATAAAGCTCATTGCAATCCCCCATTCATACCTCATGTAATCAAGTATATCATAAAAGTGAGCCGCAGCGGCTGTTTTCGCATATTCATATAATATACTGTACATTTTTTGTTGACATTCACAGATGAGAATGCTACACTAAACAAGCCGCTTTGAAAGGGTAAGAATTGCGTATGCATTTCAGACGAAGCGAAAACAGATGTTTTCCACCCCTAGAGCGAGTCTCTACTTTTTAAGAGGTGAAATTTTTGACACACGCGATTATTGTAACAGGCGGAAAACAGTACAGAGTGGCCGAGGGCGATGTGATCTATATTGAAAAGCTCTCCACTGAAGCCGAGCAGAAGGTCACGTTTGATAAGGTGCTCGCTGTCGTCGGCGACGCGGGAAACACATTTGGCACACCTACTGTTGCGGGCGCGACCGTCACAGGCAGCGTCATAAAAAACGGCAGATCGAAAAAAATTATCGTTTACAAAATGCACGCGAAGAAAAATTACCGCAGGAAGCAGGGCCACAGGCAGGCCTATACGAAGGTTCAGATTGACAAGATCTCTGTCTAAGGGGTCTCGATAAAAGAAGCACTAATTTGGAGGTGTAATTCATGGCACATAAAAAAGGTATGGGATCGACAAAGAACGGCCGCGATAGCCAGTCCAAGCGCCTTGGTCCCAAAAGGGCCGACGGGCAGTTCGTTCTGGCCGGCAATATCCTTGTCCGTCAGCGCGGGACAAAGATCCATCCGGGTACCAATGTCGGCAAGGGCAGTGACGACACGCTGTTTGCTCTCAAAACCGGCAAAGTCCGCTTTGAGCCCCTTGGCCGCGACCGCAAATGCGTTTCGGTCTACGAGGACCTGGCACAGTAAGAACATAGGGAAAAGAGAAAGCTGCTCATTGATGAGCAGCTTTTTGTTTTCTCTTATCAAGCCATTGCATAACTGCATACAGCATATACAACGCTGCGGTAAAAGCAGCTGCGGCGGCAAGCTCTCCGACAGCGCCGAAGGGTGCCCTGTTCTCTGTCCCGTCGTGTACCATATACGTTCTGGTGGAGGTTGGGCCTTTGACGCCCATTTCCTCGAGATCGATCCTGCCGTTCTTTATTAAAACCGACTCAAAGATATCGAGTATCGCCGAACGGATGCTTTCCTGCAGCTTTTCGAAGCCTTCGATAAGGCTCTTATTGTAATGTGTCAGAGGGTCGCCTCTGACCTTTCCGATCATCTGGACCTCGTCCTGCAGGCTGTCGAGAAACAGCAAATGGTCCGCCCAGCATTGATTCATCACAAACAGCTCGATAAGTCGCTCGGCGCGCCGGAATTCGTCTTCCCCGACAAGGGAGACCAACTCACCATAACGCGCCGGGTCTTCCTTTTCAAGAAGGGACAGGGACGCGGCGCCCAACAGGATTCTATCCCTTTTTCTGTAAACGAGCAGGCGCTGGTCCTCGACGATGGCGGCGTATTTGAAAAGCGTCACCTTGGCGTCGAACCGCTGCCCCTCCACGACCTTCTGGGTGTGGATGATTGCTCTGGCAAAAGCGGGATTCGTGAGGGGTTCGGCTTGCTTGAGACCTTTGTGTTTCGCCGGGAGGCTTTCAAAGAGGCCGTACCGGACCACAAGGTCATCCTCCAGGCTGATGAAAAACCGGCTCTCTCCGGGGTCTCCCTGCCGTCCGGCGCGGCCGCGGAGCTGATTGTCCACGCGGACGCTCTCGTGCCTGTTTGTGCCGATGATATAAAGGCCGCCCAGTGCGCAGACCCTGTCGTACTCCATGGTGTCTTTTCCGCCGAGCCTGATATCGACGCCGCGTCCCGCCATATTCGTCGAGATCGTCACGGCGCCGATCCGTCCGGCGTTTAAGATGATTTCCGCTTCCTCCTCGTCGTTTTTGGCGTTGAGGACGGAGATATCGGGGATATCGGCGCGCAGCATATCGGCAAGCTGCTCCGATTCCTCAATACTTGATGTCCCAAGCAGCACGGGCCTCCCCTTTTGATGATTCGTTTTGATCTCCGCCGCGACGGCGTTATACTTTGCCTCTTTATGAGTGAAGATGACATCGGGGTGATCGTTGCGGATACAAGGCTTGTGGGACGGAATGACAGTAACGCTTTTGCCGTAAAAACGCAGCAGCTCCGCCGCCGCCGGGCAGGCGGTACCTGTCATGCCGCAAAAGTCGGGATACAGGCGCAGGAAGTTCTGGAGCGTGACGCTGTTCATGACCTTACCCTGTACTTTGGGCGTCAGGCCTTCCTTGATTTCCACCGCCGTATGGAGCCCCTCGGACCACAGCCGGTTCACGGCAATGCGCCCCGTGAATTCATCGACGAGCAGGATCTCGCCGTTTCTAACGATGTAATCCACATCTTTTTTCAGGAGATGCTGCGCCTGAAGAATCAGGTTCGCCTTCTCCAGAACAGTAAGGTTATCCTCATCATAGAGGTTATCAAGCCGCAGCTGTTTTTCGATTAACGCAATCCCCTCTTCCTCAATATAGATCAAGTTTCCGTTCTCATCCGTGCTGAAGTGGACGCCTTCCCGCATCGATGAAACGGCTTTGTAGAGCTTTTTCCCGATCTCTGTGTGCGCCGGTACATCGCCGGCGATGACGAGCGGTATGCGGGCCTCGTCAATGAGGATGGAATCGGCCTCGTCAATCACGGCGAAATGATACGGGCGCTGGACAAGCTCGGCCGATTCAAAGCTCAGGAAACCCCGGAGATAATCGAAGCCCGCTTCCTTGGCGGTGAGGTATGTGATATCCGCGTCATACGCCCGGCGGCGTGTGGCTTTATCCGTCGTCTCATTAATGTAGCCGAACGTCATACCGAGCAGCTCGTAAACAGGGGCCATCCAGAGCGCGTCCCGTTTGGCCAGATAGTCGTTGAAGGTCAAGACATGAACGCCCTTCCCGGACAGCGCTTTCAGGTATACTGTGAAAACGGCGGCTAATGTCTTCCCCTCACCCGTAGCGAGCTCAATGATCATGCCGTCCGTCATGGCGTCGGCAGCCATCAGCTGCTCGTCATGCGGCGTGATGCCGAGCGTACGCTTCACCGCTTCAAAAACAAGGGCAAACGCTTCCGGCAGGAGCTGCTTTTCGTCTTCTCCGGACGCGGTGCGATTCCGCAGCTGATGCGACATGTCTTTAAGCGCTTCATCAGTGCAGGCGGAAAAGTCATAAGCTTTTATTTTCTCGAGCGTACGCTTCTGCGGTCTGAGGTCGTACTCGATATTTTTAAGATTGATCAATGTAAAAACTCCGTTTCCGTATGATTTTTGAAACAAATTAAAACAGCAGGCACAGCCGCGGCGAAGCCGTGGCTTTTGACCTGCCGTATGGAAACGGAGTCTATTCCCTTTTCTGTGTGTACAGTTTAACCGCCGTATAGGGGCGGATGATCGGCGCTATGAGTGCCAACGCCGCCGCGGCGAGCAGCGCAACGATAAGAATCGGCGTGATGTCCGCGAGGCTGACGCACAGGCAGACGATGAAAGAGGCGAAAGCAGAAAGAACGACCATCATGATTTCAACAGGCCGCATCTTCATGTTTCAGCCTCCTTTTATGTCATTACAGTGAATTATACGATTACAATACTGAAATGTCAATATTTTCTACTCAGCGAAAGTCGAACCGGCCAGCGGCACGTATTTCATACCTTTCAGCTTATACATCGCATTGACGCCGATGATCAGACAGATTGGTACCAGCAGTATGATTGGTAATTCGATTTTTTCAATGCTCTCCTTCAGGTAATCAATTTTCAAAAAGGTATAGAAG
>CAZJCH010000021.1:3575-13728 GCA_964544005.1 uncultured Papillibacter sp. | reverse complement strand
CATACAAAGACGAATGCTCGAGAATCCTTGTGTTGTCACCGGGCGTCTCCAGGAGCACAAAATCCCCGGCTGCATGAGAGATATAGACGTTGACAATAAGGGCGTCCGGTGTCAGACAGAAGTTTTTTTCACTTGAGTTGCGCAGCTCCCATACGGGAAAATGATCGTCTCCGTTTTGCAAATTGCCAAGGACCTCCTCGATGACGGCACTATTATCCTCTGCGCTGTCGAACAGTTGTAAGGTTTTGGCGCTTGACCTGAGCTTTTCAATGAGGTGCTCATCGATTTGCACGAAATCGGAGAGCTTTAACCGTGCCGCACCCTCGAGATTAATCGTTACGCCCTCAACATATGCCGAGCCCGTATACGCAATACTCAGCAGCTTATCGGTGCTGAGCATAACCTCGTATCCCATATCGACCGATAGCGTTATATCCATGCCGATGTCCTTGTAGGCGTCGATAGTTTCTGCAACCTGACTGTTCCAGATATCATTTTTTATATAATCGTTAATGATCTGCTCCCTGGCGCTGTCGCCGAGCCCTCTGATCTGAGGATATTTAATTGAAATCTCATCCTGAGAAAATGAGGCGGTTTCAATAGAATAGCCGGGTGAGGACGGCGTATCAGGCCCTTCGCCGGTGGGTGACGGGTCCTCGGATGGCGCTTCGGAAACCGATGGAGAAGGGGTCGGCGATGGTGTTTCCACAACACCGGAAGGCGACGGCCCGTTGCCGTCCGTTGCCGGTGACTGTACAACCGCGCCGCATCCTGTCAGGATAAAAATGGCGAGAACAAAAAATAAAATTACTTTTTTCATGAAAACCTCCGAGCTTTGGAAATAGACCGGCTCTTCTGCTGTTCCTATCCGGTCATTCGAAAATAATAGATGACGATTGCGTCAGATTGGCATCATACAAAGACAAAAACTGCACCGCCCAGAAGGTCAGGTCGCACCAGATACTTATACGGCTCTATTATTGAATTTCCGCCATCTCCCGTTTCACGTCCTCCTCGCAGGCGCGCATGGCCTGGATTGTGAGGTCAAAGAGCTTGTCCAGCTCCCAGCCGAGCATATTGGCGCCCTGCGCGATGATGTCGCGGGAGCAGCCGGCGGCGAATTTTTTGTCCTTGAATTTCTTTTTCAGGCTGGAGACCTCCAGGTCGGTGACACTCTGGGAGGGGCGCATCTTGACGGCGGCGAAGACAAGGCCGGTGAGCTCGTCGGAGGCGAACAGGACCTTTTCCATCTCGTGCTCCGGTTGTATGTCGCAGCATATACCGTAACCGTGGCTGCAGATCGAGCGGATCATCTCGTCATGGACCCCGCCCTCGCGCAGAAGCTCCGGCGCTTTTTGGCAGTGCTGCTCCGGGTAGAGCTCGAAATCGATATCATGCAACAGCCCGACAAGAGCCCAGTACTCCTTGTCACCGCCATATCCCAGCTGCTCGGCATACCACCGCATGACACCCTCTACCGTCAGGGCGTGCATGAGATGAAAGGGTTCCTTATTGAATTTTTTCAACAAATCCAGCGCCTCCGCGCGGGTAATGGTATCAGACATGCTCATATCACCTTTTTCTTATTACCAAGTATTTTACTGCAAAGTTAAATAAGTGTAAAGAAAAAAGGCCGCGCAAGGCCCTTTTACACAATATCAATATTTCCTGTTGGAACGAACGGAATAATATGGAAGATCCGGGTGTTTTGTGATATAATAAGACAGAAATAAAACGCTCGGCTGACTGTCTGTGTTAAGTCCACGCTGTCATTCAGCCAGCGCGGGAATGACAGCGTGGAAGCGGTACTACGAAAAAAATATATACAGTGTAAATCGCGGTCATTCTGTATTAAAACGCAGTTTTATTACACTCTTTCATTCTACAAAAGCACTTATCTTGCCCAACTGAGCAGAGAGAAACCGCCGTCCCGTTCCTTCAGAAGGTTCATCGCCGCAACAAGCATATCGGCGGCTTCGGCGCGCGTGACGAAATTGTAGCATTCCGTGCCCATGACCGGCATGATATTGCACGCGGCAAGATTAACCTCCGCCTGGTACGACCATACCGGACAAGTCGTCTGCTCAGTGGCCGCAACCGTGACGACATCGGAGATTTGAAGAAGATTATTCAGTGCGACAGCGGCCTCGCAGTAGGTGATCGGCTCCTGAGAAGCGAAAACAAGTCGGCCCTCGTCATCCTTGAAGCCGCTGATCATACCCGTCATAAGGGCTGTCGAGATATAAGGCTTCGCCCACATCGGGATACTGGCATCGTCCGAAAAACCAGTTCTCGTGATACCTTCAAGCGTTTCGGCATCACTGAGCTGCAGGCACAAAGCGACAAATTCTCCTCTTGTTAAAACGCTGTCCGGCCGGAAGAAATACTCGTTTCCGAGCTTTTCGCCGGTCAGGATTCCTTTTTCGGCGAGGACAAGGGCGGCATAGTGCGCGCCGTTACCTGCCATATCGGCGTAAGTGATTTTTGTTGACTGCTTATTAATGGATATTGTGACGGTCGCCTTGTTGGAGATGTTGCCGTTCAAGTCAATCGCGATATAAGAAAAGCTGTCTTTTCCCTTTTTGTTTTCTCCGGGTGTATAAATAAAGCTGCCGTCTGTATCAGCCTGAACGGAGCCCTTTTTCGGCATCTCTGAAATTTCAAAAATCACCGTGTCACCATCAGGATCCGTCGCCGAGAAACGACCGTGTATTGATATATTCCTGTAAGTGCTTAACTCCAGATTTTCCGCTATCGGGTTTGAGTTCCGTTCGATAACTGCTGACATATCATCAGCGGCAAGCGCAGGTACGCCGGCCCATAAAAAAGCTCCGGCCAGTATCGTTAACAACAAAGCAAGGGCCGTCCGAAACGATTTGCTGTTTCTGATTTTCACGAGTATTAACCTCCATACGAATTTAGTATCCGCTTGCAATATACGGATGTATCTATAGGATTTACAATAATATGGGAATTATACCAATGTGTGTTAAAATTTACTTGATGCGGCCATATCGATAATATAAGGCAAATATGCAATTCCCAATCGGACATCCTTCACTTTGGTTGACAATAAACGCGCCGCGCTATATAATAAATTTCATTTATCCAATCGCAAGGAGAGAAGATTATGCAGCCGGAGAGATCGGTCAGTGCAGTTGAATTCATAGATGATCGTGTTGCTGATATCAAGAAGAGCATCGCTATCGATAAAACCATTTATAGCGAATACGATATTAAGCGGGGACTGAGAAACGCCGACGGGACCGGTGTCATGGCCGGTGTGACGCGGATAAATCAGTCTTCGTGCCCCTGGACGAGCGCTAGGCAAAAAACTGAAAGTACTGCCGTCCAGCGCCGGTCAGCAGTACTTTTTCTGTGTCAGAACGGAATGAATAACTTCAGAATTTACTCTTTATGTTATTATCAATATGTGGTATAGTGACTGAGAATATACAATAAATGCCCAAGGAGGATAGTATTAATGTCGCATAGAATATTTACATCAGAATCGGTAACGGAAGGTCATCCGGATAAAATTTGTGATCAGATATCGGATGCCGTCCTTGACAGCATACTGGCCGGAGACAGAAAAGCGCGCGTCGCCTGTGAGACGATCGTATCGACGGGGATGGCCCTTATAATGGGCGAGATTACAACAAACACTTACGTCGACATCCCCAGTATCGCCAGAGAGACGATACGGCAGATTGGATATGTTAGCCCGGAGCTCGGGTTTGATTATAACGGCTGTGCCGTATTGACATCGATCAAGGAGCAGAGCGCCGATATCGCTATGGGCGTCAACAACGCTTACGACGATTCCAGCGAAGAGGGTGCGGGGGACCAGGGCATGATGTTCGGCTTTGCGTGCGATGAGACACTGGAGTATATGCCGGCTCCGATTTCGATGGCCCATGCCTTGTCGCGCAAGCTGGCGGAGGTCAGAAAAAGCGGGGAGCTGGGGTTCCTGCGGCCGGACGGCAAGAGCCAGGTTACTGTGGAATATGACAGCAGCGGAAAGATCGTCAGGTGTCCGACCATCGTCGTTTCCTCCCAGCATGACCCGGATATCAGCACGGAGGCGCTGCGTGAAAGCATTACCGAATGCGTGATTAAGCGCGTCATCCCCGCCCATCTGATTACAAAAGACACTAAATTCTATGTCAACCCTACGGGCCGCTTTGTCACCGGAGGACCCGTCGGCGATTCGGGTTTGACCGGCCGTAAAATCATCGTGGATACCTACGGCGGCTATGCCAGCCACGGCGGCGGCGCTTTTTCTGGAAAGGACCCGTCGAAGGTCGACAGGAGCGGCGCGTATATGGCCAGATATGTGGCGAAAAATATCGTTGCAGCAGGGCTTGCCAAAGCATGCTCGATAGAGGTGGCCTATGCAATCGGCGTAGCGTGCCCCGTATCTGTCCTAGTAGATACCCGTGGTACGGGTGCGATCCCCGATGAAAAGATCGAGGATATCATCGGCAGACTGTTTGATTTGAGACCCAGCAGAATTATTTCCACCCTCGGGCTTTTGAATCCGATTTACAGGCAGGTTGCCGCCTACGGCCACTTCGGCCGCAACGATCTCAACCTCCCGTGGGAACGGCTCGATATGGTGGAGAAGATAAAAGAACTGGTGTAATTTAGGTAAAAGAGGTACCAAGCATGAGTGACGGCACGTTCAATCGGCGGAAGCCAGTACAGCGCCACATGGACCCATATCACGTGCATGAGGAGTCAGCGCAGAATCTCACGGATGTGTCGGAAGGGCTGATAGAAGGCCGAAATGCCGTCATAGAAGCGCTGCGTGCCGGGCGACCGATCGATAAAATTTACATCGCAAAAGGTGAGACGGATGCGTCGCTGGGGCATATCGCGTCAAAAGCCCGCCAGGCGGGAACAGTGGTTGTAGAAGCCGACAAAAGAAAACTGGACGCGATGAGCGTGACGCGAGCCCACCAGGGTGTCATCGCACTCGCTTCGGTCAAAGCGTATGTCAGTATAGAAGATATCCTGCAGATAGCAAAGGACAGAAACGAGCCGCCGCTTGTCATCGTTTGCGACGAGATATCCGATCCGCACAACCTCGGCGCGATCATCCGGACGGCGGAGTGCGCCGGCGCACACGGGATTATCATACCAAAAAGAAGGAGCGCCGGTGTGACAGCGATCGTCTCAAAAACATCGGCCGGCGCCGTGGAATACATGGCTGTTGCCAGGGTTTCCAACATAACAGCCGCCCTTGGCGAACTGAAAAAAGCCGGCGTCTGGGTGTTCGGCGCAGATACCGACGGAGATTCATCACTCTGGCAGACAGATATGACAGGGCCGGCGGCTCTCGTGATCGGGTCGGAAGGCGAGGGACTCAGCCGTCTCGTTTTGGATAACTGTGACTTTAAAGTGAGGATACCCATGGAAGGAAAAATAGCGTCGCTCAACGCATCCGTCTCAGCCTCCGTGATTATGTACGAAGCGCTGCGGCAGAGAAGCGTCGGCAGACGGTAGATACCGGATAATAAGATAGGAGGTGACGTCTGTGGCGCGCGACAATCAGTCTTTTATAGAAGCCATTGAATATGGTGACGCTCCGTTGCCGGTGGAATTTGACAGTGCTCAGGAAATTGGTACAGGGGAGAAAGACGCCGCCACACCGCAGGGTAATTACTCTCTGGAGTCTATTTTAGCAGAATTCAAAGGTACGGCGTATATCGCCGGTGATAAAAGGACGCCGTCTTCAGTTCTTCAGGAAAAAACAGATAAAATCGTGATGGAGGTGTCAGGCGGAGAAGTCGGACAGACGCGGTCTGCGGCCGATGCGTCACAAAAAGATACGACGGGAAAAACGGTTAAATTACCAAGTGTTGACGAGATAACAAGGGCACAAAGCCGCATCTATCGCCACGAGACAGAGAATGACGCCTTATTGACAGCAGATTTACCAAACGCGGCGGATCCGGGGGTTATCCCACTTAAAAGAATACGCGACAAGGCGGAAAGCCGCCGTTACGGCGACGACCTGGGCGACATTGAGAAGGAAGTCGGCGAGGCAATCGACAGGCAGACACAAATCGAAGAGGATGGCAGGAAATCTTTAAGAAGAGTCTTCGGACTTTTCAACAGAACGACAAGAGCAGATGACGACGTGTTTTTTGATGACGGTGATGAAGCACCCGAAGAACCCGTTCCTGTGATTGAAGAGGAGGTTTATGAAGAACCGGATTACCGCGAGGCGACTAAGAGATTCGCAGAGCGGTGCAATTCCTACTCGGTAAGGAGTTTCATAAGCCTAGTTATCACTGCCGTCATGGCCATTCTGACGCTCGTTTTTGAGTCCGGTGCCGGGCTGCCGTTTGGTATCGGATCGAACAAAATCATCTTTGCCGGAATTCTGCTCATCTTCCTGTTTGTCGTCATGATGATGAGTATTGATAAGCTTTTAAGCGGCATCAAGGATTTCTTTAAAAGTGGGCCGGGGATTGAGTCTCTCAATCTGTTCTCATGCCTGGCAACCATAACGGCCGCTGTGTACAGTATTTACAAGCAGGACACTATAACAGGCATGCCCTATTGCGTCATATCGGCTTTTTCTCTTACCTTCACGCTGTGGGCTGAAAAGATTTATTACAGGGCGCTGACGGAAACAATGAAAACGGCGCAGGCCGCGTCAATGCCTTCCGGCGTTATAGCGGAAATGTGCACCGAGCTTGAAAGCACGATTGTCAAAAAAGTATCCGGAAGGACGGCGGGCTTTTACAATAATTTGATTCAGGCCGATATCAGCGAGATTGCATATAAATACGCGACGCCGATTTTGATTATAGCTTCAGCTGTGCTTGCCTTCTACGCATCTGTCGGCCATGGGCGCGCGCCATACTTTTTACACCATTTCGCGGCGATCATGGCGGCGGCCGCGCCGTTTTCGGCCGTGTTTGCTTACGCGGTGCCATTCAGCGCCGTGTCGAGAAGGGTTCGGCAGTCAGGCGCGGCTGTCGCCGGCTGGGGCGGAGCGGACGACCTGTTTCATACAGACGGTGTGAGCATTACGGATGAAGACCTTTTTCCCGCGGGCACTGTCTCCGTCGCCGGCATAAAGATCTTCGACGAGGTTTCGCCGGAAAAGGCGGTCCGATATACGGGCAGCCTGATCATCGCGTCAAATTCCGGCCTGTCAAAGCTGTTCTCAGAGCAGCTCAGCAAACAGTCGATGAACCTGATGCGTGTTGAGGATTTCGCCTGTTATGAAGGTGGGATCGGCGGCATCATCAAAGGCGAGCGCGTCATCGCCGGCTCCGCGGCTTTCATGAATCTGATGGGTATCAGAGTTCCCAGCAGCCTGAACATGAAAAACGCCATATTTACTGCTATTAATAAAAAGCTGATCGCTGTTTTCACCATCAACTATGTCCCGACCAAGTCAGTACAAAACGCGTTGATAGCCGTGCTGAAGTACCGTGTGAAGCTGTTTTTCGCCGTAAGAGATTTTAATATTACGCCTGTGATGCTGGAGCAGAAGTTTAAAGTGCCTGTCAACGACGTCGAATACATACCGATTCAAAATACATATGAGCTTTCAGACGACGCCAAGCAAGAGGCCAAACGTGTTTCCGCCATTCTGATTCGCGAGGGCATGGGCCCGTATGTCGAGTCGATCACGGGCGGCAGGCGCCTGCGGACGACAGCGTTGTACGCGACGATTTTCTCCATCCTGTCGGCCTGCGCGGGTATGCTCATCATGTTCACGATCTGCTGGGCCAGTTCATTCGCTGCCGCCAGTGCCGGGAACCTGCTCTTATATATGCTGTCGATGCTTTTTGTGACGCTCATCATCTGCGGATTTGCCAAATACAGGCAATAAAAAGCCGGTTTCTCTGCGCCCCAACTCTTTAGACTTAGTACAAGACTTATCATCTTGTACAAAATTTATTGTATTTTAGTTCTCATTAGTGTATAATTTCCGTCATAAGACTTTTTAAGGAGTGTATAAACACATATGACCTATGCCACTGATAAAATCCGCAATATTGCTCTTCTGGGACATGGGAGCAACGGAAAGACAAGTCTTGCCGAAAGCATGCTTTTTTTAACTGGGGGCACGGACAGACTCGGCAGGATTGTTGACGGCAATACCGTCGGAGATTCTGAGGCAGAGGAGATCAAACGCCAGATTTCAATTTCACTGGCAACACTATATGCCGAATATAGGGATTGCAAAGTAAATATTCTTGACACGCCGGGTTATTTCGACTTTGCCGGCGAGGTCGCGGAAGCGCTCCGAGTTGCCGACGCCGGGATCGTCGTCTGCGGCGCGAAGGACGGTATCACCGTCGGCCTTGAGAAGGCTTGGAAATACCTTGAGGATTTAAAGCTGCCGAGAGCTGTTTTCGTATCGAAGATCGACGAGGAAAACGGCAATTACGAAGCCGTTTACAGCGCCCTTCGCGAGAAATACGGCACGTCGGTCTGCCCGATGATCGCACCGATTAAAAACGCCGCCGGTAAGGTTGAAGGCCTCATCGACCTCATCAACAGAAAGGCGTTTACTGTCGAGAGTGGAAAAACAAAGGAGATCCCGATTCCGGACAGCATGAAGTCTGATCTCGAGACACTTTATACGGCACTGAACGAGAGTGTCGCGGAGACGAGCGAGGAGCTCATGGAGAAATATTTCTCCGGTGAGGAATTCACGGTTGATGAAGTGATTACGGGCTTAAAGGTTGGCGTGAAGGAGAGAACGCTGTGTCCCGTGTTCTGCGGCTGCGCGCTCAGCGGCCTCGGCACACTGCCGCTTCTCGACGCCGTGATTAACCTGTTCCCATCGCCGCTCGAAGGGCGGAAGGAGATTGCCGCCGACGAAACAGAGATCAAAGCCAATCCAAACGGACAAACGGTCGCCGTCGTTTACAAGACGGTCTCCGACCAATACGGAAAGTTCAGTTTTTTCAAGGTCCTTTCAGGCAAGCTTACTTCAGATGTGTCCCTTCTTAACACCAGGACGGGATCCATGGAAAAGATCGGTCATATCTACAAGATGCAGGGCAAGAAGAGCGTCGAGGTAAAGGAAATCGTCTGCGGCGACATCGGCGCCGTGTCGAAGCTGTCCGATACAAAGACAGCCGATACGCTGTCCGATGCTAAAAAACCTGTAACTGCCGCCGGCATCGAATTCGCACCGCCGTGTTATACCATGGCGATCGCGCCGAAGACAAAAGGCCAGGAGGATAAAATCGCCTCAGGCCTTACAAGACTCGGCGAGGAGGATCAGACGTTTACCGTTGTCAATAACGCCGAGACGAAGCAACTGGTACTGTCAGGTGCCGGAGACATTCAGCTGGATGTGCTCTGCTCGAAGCTCAAGGATAAATTCGGTGTGGAAGTCGTGCTTTCGCCGGCCCGCGTCGCGTACCGCGAGAAGATTCGTAAAAAGGTCCAAGTCAGAGGGCGCCACAAGAAGCAGTCCGGCGGCCACGGTCAGTTCGGCGACGTCGTCATCGATTTTGAGCCCGGTGAAGAAGAAGAGCTCGTTTTCGCAGAGAACGTCTTCGGCGGCAGCGTTCCGAGAAACTTTTTCCCGGCAGTTGAAAAGGGCCTGCGCGACAGTATCCAGAAGGGTGTTCTGGCCGGTTATCCGCTTGTTTACCTGAAGGCCACGCTTGTTGACGGCTCGTACCATCCCGTCGACTCCTCGGAAATGGCCTTTAAAATGGCCGCACAGATTGCTTACAAAGAGGGCATACCCCAGGCCAATCCCGTCATATTGGAGCCAATTGGCTATCTAACGGTCACGGTTCCCGACACAAATACGGGTGATATCATGTCCGATCTTTCCAAGCGCCGCGGCAGCCCGATGGGCATGAGCTTGGACACTGACGGCATGCAGGTCGTCGAAGCGGAAGTCCCGATGGGAGAGATGTCAAGTTACGCCATTGACCTTCGCTCTATGACGCAGGGCAGAGGCTCCTTTACGATGCGCTTTGAGCGCTACGAAGAAGCGCCGGCCATCGTACAGTCGAAGATCATTGAGGAAGCCAAGGCTCTGAACGAGGCCGAATAAAGGAAATCTACAGACTGATGCAACGGGTGGGCTGAGATTAATCACGCAGGGCAGCGCCGGTGTCGGCAGCGCCCATAATGATGATTATATCTCGTCCGC
>CAZJCH010000021.1:0-3565 GCA_964544005.1 uncultured Papillibacter sp. | reverse complement strand
TTTCTGTTTGGTATTGAGCGGAGAGGAGTGATGCGGTATCGACTGGCTGAATGGGCTGTTAAATAAGTTTATTGATTTTATATCAAATAATCCTGCGGAGTTTTTTTCATACTTTACATTACTTATACGCTTTATACTGCCCGTACTCGCTGTCCTTGTCGTTTACCGCACGGTGAGGTCACTCCTGACAGGAGAGGAAGACTTTGAGGAGTGGGGATATCTCAGCCTGCCGAACGGTTCCAAGCTCAGCTTGAATCATTGGGAGAATATTATCGGACGCTCGAAATCTTCCGACGTTTATATGGAGTATCCGACCTTGTCGCGGAGCCATGCGGCGGTCATCCGCGATGTGAAGGGGCTTTGGCGGCTATACGACCTCGGTTCCAAATGCGGCGTCCTGCTGAACGGGAAAAAGGTGATCGACAGAGCCCAGGTCAGAACCGGCGATATCATAACACTGGGTGGTGTGGAACTTGTTTTTATCGAAATCAGTAAAGCTGAGCAGGCCGCGAGGACAAAGGAGCGAATACGGCCGGGAAAGCTGTTCAGGCCGGCTGCGACGCTCTTTTTTCTGACGCTGTTTCAGGTAACGCTGGGTTTACAGCTTTGTATATCATTTAAAGACGAGCTGCCGCCCGCCGTACCCATCTGTTTTGCCGCCCTCATTGCTTTAACGTGGCTGTGCTATATTCTCATACGGCTGCTGCAACGGGTCGCGTTTGAGGTCGAGACGATTGCGTTTTTACTTTGTACCATGGGTCTCGCTGTTACGGCTTCCTCAGTGCCGGCAGACCTCTATAAGCAGATCGTGTTATTGCTCGCGGGCATGACATTCTACTTTCTTGTGGGTTGGTTTTTGAGAGACCTGAACAGAGCGGTCAGGCTGCGATGGCCCATCGCTTTCGCCGGTCTTGTATTGCTTGGTATCAACCTGCTGGCAAGCGGCACCGTTTTCGGCGCCAGAAACTGGCTGACGATCAGCGGTATTTCGTTTCAGCCGTCGGAGTTTGTAAAGATCGCGTTTGTTTTCGCTGGGGCCGCAACCCTGGACAGACTCTTCGCCAAACGAAACCTGATTTTGTTCATTGCTTTTTCAGGCGTCTGCCTCATGGCGCTTGCGCTCATGGGTGATTTCGGCACGGCGCTTGTCTTTTTCGTCGCTTACCTTGCCATATCGTTCATTCGTTCGGGCGATCTCGCCACGGTATTCTTGAGCGTCGCCGGTGCGGGCTTTGCCGGCTTCATGGCTGTGACGCTCAAACCGCACGTGGCGGCACGCTTTCAGACATGGGGCCGCGCGTGGGAATATGCCAGCGCGTCCGGTTTTCAACAGACCAGGACAATGGTGGCAGCCGCAAGCGGCGGATTCTTCGGCGTCGGCGCAGGCAACGGCTGGCTGAAGAAGATTTTTGCCGCCGACACGGATATGGTGTTCGGTATTTTGTGCGAGGAGCTGGGCCTTATTGCGGCCGTACTTGCTGTATGTGCGCTGCTTGCTCTGGCGTTTCACGCGATGCATTCCTCGCGTACGGCACGAAGCTCATATTATGTGATCGGCGCGTGCGCGGCGGCCTCCATACTGATCTTTCAGATGATTTTGAATGTCCTGGGCTCGGTGGACATCCTGCCTTTTACGGGTGTGACATTCCCGTTTGTCTCAAAGGGCGGGTCGAGTCTTGTCGCGTGCTGGGGTCTGCTCGCCTTTATTAAGGCCGCCGACACGCGAAAAAACGCGAGCTTTGTCGTCAGGACGGCGAAACATATCAGCAAAAAAGAAAAGAGAGCTTTCCGACAACAGGATGAAAGCGACGGTGTCGGGATGGATATCAATTTTGAATTCGACGACAGCTACGACTTTGATGATGCCTTTAATACGGAAGATAACAATGACAAAAAGCAATAACGGAAGTTAAAGCCGCAGGAAGGAAGTGAGGAAAGATGAAAAGGGTCAGCAACAGGTCACACGCGCTTTTGATTCTCTGCGCGCTCGTATTGGCTGGCCTGTCTTTTTACATCGTCAGATTCCTCGGCAGCGGGAAGGCATGGGTGTCGTTCCCGTCAAACAAAACGGTTTATTCCGACGGGGTTTTAGCGGTCGGTACGATCCTCGATAGAAATGGCGTCGTGCTGACGGATATCGTCGAAGGTAAAAGGGTATACGCCGACAGCGCGGCTCTGCGCAAAGCGACGCTGCACGCCGTCGGAGATCGGGGCGGAAGCATCGGCACAGGTGCTCTCAGCGTATTCGCGTCGCGGCTGATGGGTTATAATGCCGTAACCGGCGCGTATTCCAGATCGGGAGAGGGTAAGGAGCTTTACCTGACCATCGATGCGCAGCTGAATGATGTGGCATATAAAGCGCTGGGCGGCAAAAAAGGCGCCGTCGGTATCATGAATTATGAGACTGGGGAGATACTGTGCATGGTCTCCGCGCCGTCGTTCGATCCAGCGGCCGGTGTGCCGGATCTGGAGAACGGCGGCGATGCGTACGAGGGTGTCTTTATCAACAGATTTCTGTCAAGCACATATACGCCAGGGTCGACGTTCAAGCTCGTCACACTGGCGGCTGCTATTGACAATATTCCCGATTTAAGCGATCGTGTTTTCACTTGCGAGGGCAGCCTCAAGATTGGCGGCGATACGGTTAACGATACGGGTGTACACGGAGATATCGGCATCGAGGATGCCCTCGCCGTCTCCTGCAACGCGACTTTCGCGGAGCTGGCTCTGGAGCTGGGCGCTGAAAAGCTGAGTTGGTACGCGGAAAAATTCGGGTTGACAAAAGGTATGAATATCAATGGGATTACGACGGCAACAGGTAATTTCGATAAAGCAAAAGCCGGTACGGCCGACCTCGCCTGGTCCGGTATCGGCCAGTACAACGACACAGTCTGTCCGGCCAATATGCTGCGTTTTGTCGGCGCAGTCGCCAACGGCGGCGTTGCCGTCGATATGAGCCTCCTCCGGGAACGTGGCCTTGCCTCAATCTTCCCGAATGGTTCACAGCGGCTGATGAACAAAGCAACGGCAGATAAAATCGCAGTGATGATGAACTATAATGTTTATAAGATGTACGGTGAGAAAAATTTCCCGGGCCTGGAGCTCTACGCCAAATCCGGTACGGCAGAGGTCGGCGGCGGGTTATCGCCGCACGCCTGGTTCGTCGGCTATATCACAAATAAGGATTACCCGCTGGCCTTCGTCGTCGTCGTTGAAAACGGCGGTTCCGGCAGTAAAACAGCCGGCGCCGTCGCCAATGCGGTGCTGCAGGCGGCTGTCAAAAAGTAGGGACGCCCCCTGTGACGCCCAACTGTTATGTTTTGAAAGGATCGTGAAGGATGCCGGACCAGTTTTCGAGGACACGAATGCTTCTGGGTGACGAAGCGATAAAGAGACTTCAGGATTCCTGCGTCATCCTTTTCGGTGTCGGGGGCGTGGGATCGTTTGCGGCGGAGGCACTCGCACGTGCCGGGATCGGCAGGATCGCGCTCGTCGATAATGATATCGTCGGCATCACGAATTTAAACCGCCAGCTTGTGGCGCTGCATTCGACAGTGGGGCGGAA
>CAZJCH010000020.1:0-13844 GCA_964544005.1 uncultured Papillibacter sp. | reverse complement strand
CCGCTTTCGCGCTTTTGTCAGCCAGATTTTTAACCTCTCCGGCCACAACGGCAAAGCCCTTGCCGTGGGTGCCGGCGCGCGCGGCTTCAACAGCTGCGTTGAGCGCCAGGATGTTGGTCTGGAATGCGATATCCTCAATGACCTTGATCACGTTTGAGATATAGGAGGCGGCCTTGTTGATATCCTCCAGCGCCAGGATGAGCTGATCCATTTTCTCGTTTCCGTCTTTTACTTCGACATTGACCTTTTCCGACAGCTCTTTTGCTTTTAAAGCATTGTCGGCGTTGAGCCTTGTCCGCTCCAGTATATCGGTGACGGTTGCTGAGATTTCCTGAATCGCCGCAGCCTGCTCGGATGCGCCCTGCGACAGATCCTGTGAGCCCGCGCTGATCTGCTGAGACGCGGAAGCGACGTTGCCGGCTGTCTCCCTGATGCTGCGGATAATGTCGCAGATGGTATCGTCGACCTTATTATTGTTATCCATGATGCGTCCGAAATCACCGGGATAGTAGCTTGCGTCCGCGCGGACCGAAAGATTGCCTTTGAGGATATCGCCTGTCGCCCTGTCTAAAATCAAGGTGACTTTTTTCAGTGAGAGCTGAGCCTGACGAATAGACCGCGCCAGTTGCCCGATCTCGTCTGCTCTGTGCGCAATGTCGACCTTAAAATCGGTGTTGCCGGAAGAAAGGTTCTCCGAATACCCGATCAGCTTCCTGACAGGCTTGACGATGCTGCTTGTCATAATCAGAACAGCTATAAGCAGAATCACCATGGCGGCAACAAAAATCACAATGCCCGGCAGTATGACTTTTGAGGCGTCATCAGGATTAGCATATGCTTTTGTCAGGCTGCTTATTGTATAGTACCCGAACACGGAGAAGCAAATGTAACCGGGTAGGATAATACTAAGTATCATTTTTAAACGCAGACTCATTCGCCTGTCAGACTTCATAATGATCACCGCTCCTTCTGAATTGAAAATACTGGTACTATATTCATCGGCAGAATTCACGGCTGTTTTAGAGCAAATTAAAAGTATTTGTATCAAATATATACTAATTTTGAGGATTTCTTTGTACATAAGCCTTCGTTTGGCTTATAATCACATATCATAAAGCGGGCCGCAGAAGGCAATTGATGGAACGTTTAGCGCCATATGGCGTCAGAAAGGCGGGGTGAATCAGGTGGGTAAAGACAGATGCATGGTCGCCGTCTATGCTTTGGCACATTTTCTTGTGGATTTCGCCTGCGCGTTTGCGGTATTTCGTTCCATCAGCAATACTGGGGATCTTTACATAAGTTTCCTGCTGTATAATTTTTGCGCCTTTGCGCTGCAGATGCCGCTGGGGCTATTGGCTGATAAATTCAATAAAAATGCGCTATGCGCGGCTTGCGGGTGCGTCCTCGTCGCACTGGCTTACGGTGTGACGGGCATCCCCGCCGGGGCCGCCGTGCTTGCCGGCATCGGCAACGGGCTTTTTCACGTCGGCGGCGGGATCGATGTGCTCAATGCCTCGCACGGGAGAGCCGGTCCGCTCGGCGTCTTTGTCTCGCCTGGCGCCTTCGGCATTTTCCTTGGCAAGCTGCTCGGGAAGCAGGGCGAGATGCCTGAGATTCTTGTGATCCTGGTTCTGCTGGCGTCGGCTGCGGTCATCCTCCTGCTGCGCTCTGAAAAAGGTCGGGCGTTTGCTTCCGGTAATGTGCCTTTGTCCTTCGGCAATGCCTGCGCGCCTGCGGCGCTGATTGCCGCCGCGTGCCTGTTTTTAGTCGTCTGCCTGCGTTCCTACGTGGGGATGACGCTGAGTTATTCCTGGAAGGGTGAGGGATACTGGGGTTGGGCGCTGATTTTTGCCGTCGTTTTCGGCAAAACGGCCGGCGGGTTTCTCGCCGACAGGTTCGGCGCTACAGGGACGTCTGTCGTATCGCTGGTACTCGCCGCCGCGCTTTTTTTCCTGCAGGATATCCCTTTGGCAGGTGTTGCCGCGCTGTTTCTTTTCAACATGACGATGCCGGTGACGCTTTGGGCGATGGCGCAATTATTCCCCGGCGCCAAAGGGTTTTCGTTCGGGCTTCTGACATTCGGCCTGTTTCTGGGCTTTGTGCCCGTTTATCTTGGTTACACGCCGCTGTTGAGTACCGGGACGGGTTTTGCCCTCGCAGCCGTCGGATCCCTTGTGCTGCTCTTCATCGGGCTTAGGCTTGTCATCCCAAAAAAGCATGCCGGTGATAAGCTGACTGCCGGCCGCACACGGCTTGTCAGCCGCGGGAGGGGTTCCTAATGGCACTCCGGCTGCTCGTGTCGCTGGGCATTTCACTTGGTCTGACGCTGGCACTGGAGCTGTTATTCGCACTTGCTGCCGGCATACGGGGTAAGGACCTGGTGCTTGTCTGCCTCGTCAACGTCATCACGAATCCCGTTGTAGTCCTTGTTTATTTACTGGTTTCGACATATACGGCGCTGCCTCCTGTGCTCCTGAAAGCGGCGCTTGAGAGCATGGCGGTGCTGACCGAGGCGTATTATTATCATAAATACGGCAAAAGCTTCCGGCGGCCGCTGTTGTTTTCACTCGGCGCCAACGCGTTTTCCTTCTTTTCCGGCGAAATTATATCATTGATCGGGGGATAAAATTATGAGACTGCGATTCGTTTCACGGCTGCTTATCGTCCTGCTGCTGGCATTCCTGACGTGTATCCCGGCGCTGGCCGATGTCATCTGGGAACCCAACAACAGCTTTTACGAGCAGCACAGGGAAGACTGTGTTTACGTCAACCGGTACTATACGGCAAGCGGGAAGGAGGGTGCCGTTACCGTTTATAAGGAACCGGGATCAAATCAGAAGGCGGCGACGATCAACAACGGCAACACATTTTTTGTGTTGTTTACCTATAAAGACAAGAACGGCGCCGAATGGGGTGTTTCTGAGTTCAACCCCGACGGTTCGGGCAATATAACCGACATGGATTACAGCACGGCCATCAGCGGCTGGGTGCCTATGACGGATATGAAGGTTGTTTACGACTACATCTCCTTCGCCGAGGACCATAGGTCAGAGTTTAAGCCTTATACCGGGAATTACGATGCGTTCAAAAACAGCGAACCAGTCGTATTCTGGAGCTATCCCGGTTCCGGTGTCGTCGTCTGGGAAGAGGACGCCTTTGAAATGAACGATTTCTTTGAATTTTCCGATACGTATACCGATGCGGATAACCGGCTCTGGGGCTTTGTCGGCTATTATTACGGTGCCAGAAATGTTTGGGTGTGCATCAGTGATCCGTCCGGGGCGAGTATAGAAAAGGCGCAGCCTTCACCGTCGGACAGCGAGACTATATCGACTGCGCCAAGCGCGGAAACCTCCGTGCTGCCGAACGCTGGAACACAGACGGAACAAAACAATCAGGCTTCCATGCTGTTTGTGATTATTGCAATTGTCGCTGCCGTCGTTATCATCACGGGGATCCTCATCGCGGTCTTCTGGAAAAAGAGCGCGAAAAAGAAATAAGAAGGCGCCGCCAGATAAGCACCGGTTCTTCGAAATAAAACAGCACAGCTCCGCCACACTGGGGCTGTGCTGTTTCACGCTCCGGGCAGTTGCAGGCATTACCTGCGTGGAAAACGTGTGCATAGAAAATTATGTATTGAAAATATGTTCAAAACTGTATATATTAAAAGTGATTTTATTAGAATCAGGGGGAGTTTAAATGTTTTGCTTCAAATGCGGTACTAAGTTATTGGATGGGGCGGTATTCTGCAGTTCTTGCGGCGCAAGTATCGGTAACGTCCCAACAAACAGCCAAACACCGGCCGGGGCGGGCAGCGGAACGCCAGCCAGCTATTATTCCCAGCCGGCGCAGCCCAAGTATTACACCCAGACACCCACCAATGCGAATTTCAATCCGCCAAGCATGAACCAGTCGTACTATCAGGCGCAGCAGCCCGGGAGCTACGCCGGCAGGCCGGCCGCGCCTTATCCCGGTGCGTCATCGGGAATCGGAATATTCAAGGTGGTTTCCTTCGTTCTGCCGCTTATCCTGCTCATAATGGTGTTTTTCGGTTGGTTTACAGGCGCGGGGATGGGTTACGGAGCTATTTCAATACCCCAGCTCGTAGAGTTTCTTAAATACTTATTCCAGATGAATATAGAATCCACGATTTTCGGTGTAACGATTATATTAATGCTAATCTTGATTTTGATTGCGGTAATTGCTTTCTTGGCCTATATATATAAAGCCGCCCAGGCAAAGGAATTCCATACAGGAAAACTCAGGACCGTCTTTGTCTGCATTGACCTTGTATTTATCCTGAGTCTTATCACAATGATTATCATCGGCTCGGGTATGGGACTGTCGGTCATCGCATATATAACGGGCAGCCTGTCGATCCTGGCAACATTTATTGTACCAAGTCAGCTGCGGAATGAGCTGGCACAAAATAAGCAGCCGATCATGAGATAAACGCTGGCAGAGCTTCCCGCTCAAGTGAAGAAGAAGCAGAATGAAATGAAAACCGCCGTTTCCAGGTTTGGAAACGGTGGTTTTCCCTACGCTCAGGTCACATTGAGGTTAGGATCGGTAAAAAACAATAGAACAAAGCTTTACCTTCAGCCTTCGCAAATGATATACTGTGAGTATACGGTCGCATAGAAAAAAAGGGGGTGCGCGTCATGCGCATCAGAAATATAGGTATCTCAGTCGCTTATAAAGCCCTGATTGTTGTGATGGGTATTTACGGTCTGCTCCTTGTTTTTGGTGCCTTTGACACGCGCTTCGAGCTGTCGGCGCTCCGCTATTTCACGGTGCTGAGTAATCTGTTGTGCGTTGTCTATTTCACTGCCGATATCATTTACATCACAAAACACAAAAAGGCAGCCGATCTTGTCTGGTTCCCGGCATTGAAGGGTATCGCGACGATGGCGATCACAGTGACGCAGCTCGTCGCGCACTTCATACTGGGCATGCGCTTTACCATGGGGGATTCTCTGAGCATGACGCTTGTTATCATGCACTACGCTGTGCCGATCCTGACGATCGCGGACTGGCTGCTGTTTGACACGAAGGGACTGATGACGTTCCGCGCGCCGCTCCTCTGGGCGGTCGGGCCGCTGCTCTATTTTGTCTTCGCCATGATCGGCGCCCGGATCGGCAACGGGATCGGTTACGGCGGCTCGCGTTATCCGTATCCGTTTATGGATGTGGATCAGCTTGGCTGGGGGTGCGTCCTGCTGACGGTGCTGGCGCTTACGGCCTTTTTTATCGCGCTGAGCTATGTCTGGGTTTTGATCGATAAGGGGCTGGCTAAGGCGACCTCTCGAAATAATAAAGTCGGGAAAGCATGAACCGGCTAGGATATCATATAAGTAAAGTTCACATAAGGAGACGTTCATATGTACAACACGCTGCGCAACGACTATTCGCCGCTTCGGGGCCTGGGTCTCGACGCGCCGCCCGTCGGCGTCAAATTCAGCTTCTTCCGCCCGGAGGGCATCCCGCCTCTGGAATCAGACGCGGAGCTGTCTCTCTGCGAAATTCTGAGGAAGTCGCAGCTGGAGAACAGACCCTTTTATTTTTCGAGAGAGAACAAGGAGACGTGCATCGGAAAAATCATTCTGGGTATGGAGGATTTCACGCCCTTCGAGCAGAGCGGACAGATTGGCGAGCGGCTCGGCGTTTTTGAGGAGGCGCGCGCCAACCAGAATCTCTATCAGTTTGTCCCGAAGCTTGACAGGGGTGTTGCCAACTATGTGGCGTTCTCTCCGGCGGACCAGTTGAATTTCGAGCCGGATGTTCTGGTCATCAGCGCGAAGGCGGAGATCGCGGAGATAGTTATGCGCGCCGTGACGTATTCGACGGGCGAGATGTACAAATCCTCCTGCACGCCCGTCATGGGCTGCGGCTGGTTTCTTGTTCACCCCTATAAAACCGGAGAGGTTAATTATGTCCTGCCGGCGCTCGTCCACGGACCCCGCGGCCGGGAGCTGTGGCCATCAGATACGCTCCTCATCAGCATCCCGTACCGCTGGATCCCGACAGTGCTCACGAATCTCACGCGCATGGAGCATCACCTGCCATCACATGAAAGCAAGCAGCAATACTATGACGAGTTCGGCGGAATTCTGAAGGATCTGGCGGAGAAGGCAAAGAATCCGTAAGGGGATGTCATTGATATTAGAGATATCTGGAGGTATTCATATGGAAACTTGGTCCGTCATCATGCCGCCTGAAGGTGTGATGGAAATCCCAATGGCAGATGTCAGCAAGATCAGCCGCAAGTATCTGGATATCCCGTATGCTTCTCAGTCGCCGAACCAGAAGCTGGACATCTATCTGCCGCCGGAGGGCAATGGACCGTTCCCGACGGTCGTCTTTGTGCACGGCGGGGCATTCATACTCGGCGACAAGCGCGACGCGCAGCTTTTGCAGGCACTGACTGGTATTAACCGGGGTTATGCTGTCGTCTCAGTCGAGTACAGGCTGGCCGGTGAGGCCAAATACCCGGCAGGGCTTTTTGACGTCAAAGCTGCCGTCCGGTTTTTGAGGGCTAATGCCGTCACATATATGCTCGACGGCGACCGGTTTGCGCTGTTGGGCGACAGCGCCGGCGGCCATTACATCGTCATGGCCGCCGCAACGCAGGGAAATTCTGCTTTCGAGGATCTGTCAATGGGCAACGCATCATATTCCAGCGCCGTCCGGGCTGTTGGCAGCAGATTCGGCGTGTATGACTTTTTGATCCAGCGCGAAAAGGGGAGCCTAAACCCCCCGGAGGCCGACCCGAATTTTGAGGACATCGAAAAAGCACTGTTCGGCGCAGCAAGCAGGGATATCACCGGCCTGATGCATTTTACAAACGTCCTGAATTTCGTTACCAAGGATTTCCCGCCCGTCTATCTCCAGCACGGTTCTGGCGATAAGACAGTGAATGTTGCGCAGTCCATCCGCTTGGAGGAGAAAATCCGGGCAGTCTGCGGCGCAGGACGCGCAGAACTTGTGATCATGGATGGTTATGACCACGGCGGCGTTGACCTGCGGTGGGACAACCCGGAAAATGACGATATGGTGTTTGCGTTCTTCGACAAACACTTGAAATAAGGAGGTGTTATTATGGTAACCGTACCAATAATCAATCCGCCCGAGGGGACGTTCGGGGTACCGCAGATCGACGTTGATAAAATCGCACGGAAGTACCTTGATGTACCGTACGCGACCGAGTCGCCGAATCAGCTGCTCGATATCTTTCTGCCGCCGGAGGGGGACGGACCATTCCCGACGCTGATCTATTGCCACGGCGGCGGCTTCTTCATGGGCGATAAGCGGGATGCTCAGCTGCACTGTCCTTACGACGGCATTAACAGGGGTTACGCAGTCGCTTCTGTGGGCTATCGGCTGGCGACTGAAGCGAAATACCCGGCCGGATTATTCGATGTCAAGGCGGCCATCCGTTTCCTGCGGGCGAAAGCTTCGGAATATGGGCTGGACGGCGACAGGTTCGGCGTGTGCGGCGACAGTGCCGGCGGCTTTTACGCCGTGATGACGGCAGCCACCCAAGGCAATCCCGCTTTTGAGGATTTTTCAATGGGAAACGTTTGTTATTCGAGCGTCGTGAAAGCTGTTGTCAGCTGGTTCGGGTTATTCGATACGATCTCAAATTTCCGGGATATTGAAGATAACGGATGGGAGAACCCTGTTTTCCCGGACGTTGATCTGATCTGGCTCGGGGCCAGGTGCAGAGAAATCGAAGGTTTGATGCGCTTTGCCAATCCGTTCCCTTATATCAGCCCCGCTTTTCCACCGCTGTACCTCCTGCACGGCTCGGAAGATCACACGGTGTCGGCAGGCCAGGCGTATCAGATGGAGGAGAGAGTGCGGAAAATATGCGGGGCGGACCGCGTGTTATTGGAGGTCATGGAGGGCTATGACCACGGGGGTTATGAGCACCGGTGGAACGACAAAGCGAGCATCGACAAGGTCTTCGCGTTTTTTGATAAACACCTGAAATAAGGCAATAATCCGTCATATGGAGCGGTTATAAAGGAAGTGAATGCTATTTGAATGTACTTTTGTCAAAGCTTAAGGAGTCCGTGTTTTCTGTTCTGCCGATCATCGTGATCGTTCTGCTGCTGAATTTCACCGTCACGCCGCTCGGCAGCGCTCAGCTGATGAGGTTTCTTCTGGGCGCGGTGGCCATCATTATCGGGCTGGCCTTATTTCTGCTGGGTGTAGACGTTGGAATTGATCCGTTAAGCCGGCAAATTGGCGTATCAATAATGAAAAGCAACAAGCTGTGGTTTGTCATCCTTGCCGGGTTGATCATCGGCTTTTTTATCTCAGTAGCCGAGCCTGACCTGCACGTTCTGGCAGGGCAGGTGGATATGGTCACCTCGGGTCTTGTATCCAAATTGAGCATCGTTGTCATTGTCTCAATCGGTGTCGCCCTTTTGCTGTCTTTAGGCTTCGTCAGGATCATGTATAGCATCCCGCTTAATAAGGTTCTGACCGGGCTGTACGGAATCATCTTCATTCTGGCGCTGTTTACCTCGCCGGAGTTTATGGCGATCTCCTTTGACGCGTCCGGCGCGACGACAGGGGCTTTGACTGTGCCGTTCATCCTGGCGCTGGCGCTCGGCGTTACCGCAATGAAAAAAGACAGCAAGGGTGCGGAAAAGGACAGCTTCGGACTTGTCGCCATCGTGTCGGCCGGTGCGATCATATCGGTGATGCTTATGAGCATTGTCTCAAAAACAGACAGAATATCCGGAAGCCTGGAGGTCAGTCAGTCTGGCTCGGACAGTATTTTTATGCCGTTTATATCAAAGCTGCCGACAATAGCTTTTGAAATATTCCTGGCTCTCCTGCCGCTTTTCGTTTTTTTCTTGATTCTTCAGAGGTCTTCATTAAAACTGCCGAAGCATCAGAGAATGCGCGTTTTGATAGGCTTGCTCTATTCCTTTGCCGGACTCGTACTGCTGCTGACAGGCGTCAACGCGGGCTTTATGGAAATCGGCAGCGTTATCGGTTATATGGTGGCAGCGATTGACAGCAACGCGCTGCTGATTGGTGTCGGCTTTATCCTGGGGCTTGTCACGATTTTGGCCGAACCGGCCGTATATGTCCTGACAAATCAAATCGAAGATGTGACGAGTGGTTATATTAAGAGAAAAACTGTTCTCGCTGCGTTGTCCCTCGGTGTCGGCGTTGCCGTGGCGCTGTCGATGCTCAGGATCTGCATCCCGGGTCTCAAGCTGTGGCATTATCTGCTTCCAGGCTATATTATCGCTCTTGGAATGTCATACATCGTCCCGAAGCTATTCGTCGGTATCGCGTTCGATTCCGGCGGGGTCGCCTCCGGTCCTATGACGGCGACCTTTATCCTGGCTTTCGCGCATGGAGCGGCCGAGGCGATGGAGGGCGCCGATGTCATGCTCGACGGCTTCGGCGTCATCGCCATGGTGGCACTGACGCCGCTTATTACACTGCAGATATTGGGGCTTATCTACAGATTAAAGTCCAGAAAGGCAGGGGTTGAAAATGTCGCAAACAAATCCTGACCATGCTTGCGGGCTGGAGCTCGTTTATGTGATCGTCAACAAAGGAGCCGGCAGCAAGGTCCTGCATACGGCCAGACAGCACGGTTTGACCGGCGGAACGGTTTTGCTCGGCAAAGGCACCGTCAACAGCCGACTACTCAATACCTTGGCGCTGGCCGATATCCGAAAGGAGATTGTGCTGCTTCTTACAAAACGGACGGCTGATTACAACCTCATTGAGATCATAAATGCGGAGTTCCGGCTGCACAAGCCGAACCATGGCATTGCGTTCAGCATTCCCATCGCCGGCGTCTGCGGCTCAAAGTGCTTTCAAAATCAGGATTCAATGAATATAGGGGGAGTGGTCAATACGATGTATCAGGCCGTTTATGTTATTGTCGATAAAGGCAGGGGTGAAGCTGTCGCCGAGGCAGCCAAAGAGGCCGGATCGACGGGTGCGACGATCATCAACGCCAGAGGCGCCGGTATTCATGAAACAAGCCGCTTGTTCGCTATGGATATAGAACCCGAGAAAGAGCTGGTGCTCATGGTTCTAAAGGATACCCAGACCGAGAAGGTCATCACATCGCTGCGCGCCGGTCTCGATATCGAAAAACCGGGCAATGGGATCATATTCGTCCAGAATGTCAATCAAACCTACGGGCTGTATGAATGATTTGAGAGATATAATTAAAGATGGAGATTTACGGAGGGTTAGTATAAGTATGCCGTTAATATCTGAGGAGAGCGCCAGAAAAGACGCGCTGTACGAGGTCGCGAAGAGAATGATGACGGCCGCGCGGACGGCGCCGAAGGGGCACGGGACGGACAATCTCATTATCGCTGTCGCGGAACGGGATGTCATCGAGAAAATTGCCGCGAAGATGAAAGACATGGTTCTGACAGGTGAAGCGGCGGAATTTTTCATCCGCGACGCGAATAACATCCTGCGGAGCGAAATTCTTGTGCTGCTCGCGACAAGAATCAGGCCCATCGGCTTGAAAAACTGCGGGTTGTGCGGCTATAAGAACTGCGAAGAGAAGAAAGAGCATCCGGATCACCCATGCGCTTTCAATACGGGAGATCTCGGCATCGCCATCGGATCAGCTGCCGGCGTCGCGATGGACGCGCGGGTGGACAACAGGATCATGTTCTCCGTCGGGAAAGCCGTCAAAGCGCTCAACCTGCTCGGCGACGAGGCAAAGATCATCTACGGCATCCCGCTGAGCGCAACAGGGAAGAGCCCGTTTTTTGACAGAAAGTAAAAGGAGATATGTATGCGGATTATGGCAGTCGATTACGGGGACGCGCGGACGGGGATCGCGGTATCCGACGAGCTGGGTATCCTCGCCGGAGAGGCGTTTATTATATCCGAGTGGTCGCTTGAGCGGCTGGCAGATAAAATCGCCGACGAAGCGCAGAAACGCCGCGTCGGTCAGGTAGTGCTGGGCTACCCAAAAAACATGGATGGCACGCTTGGGCACCGTACGGAAAAGAGCGAGACGCTCGCCTCGCTCTTACGTGATCAATATGGCCTGGATGTCGTCCTTTGGGACGAGCGGCGGACCACCGTCGACGCCCACCGGATACTATCTGAAGCAGGCGTCAGCGGCAAAAAGCGCAAGAGAACAGTGGATGCTGTCGCCGCGACGCTGATACTGGAGGGGTATCTGAACAGCAAGAGATAAAATCAAGACGGGCGACCGAAAGCCGCCCGCTCTTTTATTATAAAGCTACAGGTTATATTCCCGCGGCGGGTTACCGGAGAAATCGGAGATGACCGCCGTTGCCAGGTCGATATAAAATGTTTCAAAAATGGGATTGTCAGCGGACTGATAGATGCTTTTTACGAGCGGGTTTGATTCTATGATTCTGCTTTTAATTTCCCGGCTGTTGTCAAAAACAGCTTTGCCGCTCAGTCGAAGCCATGAGAAATCAGCAGCGGAAACGGTGAGCTCGATAAACGGGTTTGCCTGCAGCTGCTGATAGATGTCTTTTTGATTACCGGTGCAGAAATACAGCCTGCCACCGTGCTCAAGCATGAATTGAAACGGCCTGTTCCTGGGCTTCCCGTCAGGACCGACCGTCGCGAGATATTGGATGGGATTATCGGTTAAGTATTTGACGACTTCTTTCATTAAAGACAACCTCCAAAGGATATTTAAGGCTTGATTTTCTGCCTTTGGAAGTATAATATGGCTGTAAGGATATATTGTAAAGTAAGCACTTTATTGTGCTATAGGCACCGATTGGATACCAATGTGAAAGGAGACACATCATGGAGCTTATCCTGCCGGCCTGCCCGGTTGAAACGACGCTCCTGCTCATCGGAGACAAGTGGAAGGTACTGATCCTGAGAGACCTGCTCGATGGCACGAAGCGGTTCGGGGAGCTGAAAAAATCCATCGGTGGGATATCGCAGAAGGTGTTGACCGCAAATCTCCGCGAGATGGAGACTTGCGGGCTTTTAACAAGAAAGGTTTATGCAGAGATCCCGCCGAGAGTCGAATATACGTTGACTAGAACCGGATACAGCCTGCAACCTGTTCTGGAATCCATGAAAGCGTGGGGGCAGATGTATAAAGGCAGGCCATAAATACGGTTATGCCTTGCCTTGCTTTTTCTCCCTCTTCCTGAACACCTCGGACAGGCCGATCAGGATAATAAACACGCCGAATATCTTTTTCATCAAGGATGTATCAATGCCGGTTGCCAAAAAGGACGAACCGACGGCGGTCAGGACACCGGCGCCGGCGGCGTAAAAGGCGAGCTTCGTTTCAACGAGCTTGTTTTTTATGTGAGAATAAAGCGCGGTCAGCGAGGTGGGCAGGAAATACATCAGGTTGATGCCCTGGGCTGTCTGCTGCGTGATGCCGGCGAAAGCTGTCATATAGATGACCAGCAGCGACCCGCCGCCGATGCCCCAGGCAGAGATAACGCCGGTAATAAGACCCGCGAGGATTGGTATAAGAAAACGCATAAATATAACTCCGCATTCTATTTCAGTAAGCTCCTGACGCCGCCGTAGATGAGCAGCAGGCCGAAAGCGCGGTGCAGGAGGGCGGTCGGTATGTTTTTAAAACAGCAGCCGCCGATGAACCCGCCGATGAGGCCGCCGAGCAGGTACGGCAGTGCTTGCGTGAAGTCAATGCCAAACCTCAAAAGATAGACAGCCGCCGACACCGCACACAGCGGCAGGATGATAAAGACGGATGTTGCAAAGGCTTTCTGCTCGTCCATTTTAACCCAGCGGGTGAGGAGAGGGACAAGGAGCATGCCGCCACCCGCGCCGAAGAAACCGTTCAGGGCACCGGCAAGCGCTCCGGCGACGGCGCATTTTATCCGAGGTGATTTGGATTTTAACTTTTCCACAGTTTCAGATATCCTTTGTCGTTCAGATGCTTTATCATGATGAGGCCGATGGGGAACAAGACCATACCGACGACGCCGACGGAGCAGAAACCGACGTACATGGCAATAAGCGTCGCGATCGGCGGCAGCCCTATCTGACGGCCGATCATCCTTGGCTCAAGCAGGCTCCGAAGGATCGTGTTAACGATAAAAATGATAACCAAAGCAATACCGTTTCTGATGTTGCCGCCGATCATCGTAAAGATTGCCCACGGGATCAGAACGGCGCCCGAGCCGAGGACAGGCAGCAAATCAACAAATGCCACAAGCAGTGCCAGCAGGATGGCGAAATCGATCCGCATAAACAGAAAGGCGATTGTCATTTCAATGAAGGTGATGCCCGCCAGCATAAGCTCCGCTTTGAGCCACTTCCCGAAGGTGCTTAAGAGGTCGGTTTTAAAATCCCTGAGTGTTTTGTGACGGCTTTTCGGTATCTGACGCAGGATAAAGCCTGTGACCTCTTTATAACCGCAGCTCACAAAAAAAACACTTAAAGCGCATGTAAAGAAGAACAGGACAAGCTTTGGTGTCATTTTCGCAACGTCGGCCAAAAGACCGACGACCTTACCGGACAGGGCGGCAGGCAGCTCCGCGCCCTTAACAGCCATTCCGTCAAGCGCGTGACTCAGGTAATCCTGAATTTCCGGCGGCGCGGATTTAATGAAACCGTTCACTCTGTCTCCGATGATTGTCAAGGTCTTTGTTGCGCTCTGCAAGAGCCTGGGGAGATCGTTGACAAATGCTGTCAGCTCAATGACAACACGGCCGATGATGACGGCGGTCAGAGCAATCAAAGCTGCGAATATGATAATCGTACAGATGGCAGAAGCAATCCCTCGACGGAACTGATAACGTTCCGTCAGAAACCGAACGACTGGTTCTATGACGCGCGCGATGACAATCGCGACGATG
>CAZJCH010000019.1:0-13879 GCA_964544005.1 uncultured Papillibacter sp. | reverse complement strand
TCAGCTTTATTGATATCCAGGACTGCCTGATCCTCATCACAAACTGCTTTTCGACGCAGACCTCCTATGAAAACCAGACAAAAAAAGCCATCACCAACAAGTTCATCCAAGAGGCCATGACGGAATTCTTCCGCAGTCAGCTGGAGGTCTACTTCATCGAGCACAAGGCGGAGGCCGATAAGGTCGCCGAACAAATCCTTATTAATAAACGCAGCCGCGAAACGGCAGAAAAAGCACGGCTCAACATCAAGAAAAAGCTATCGGGAGGCATCGACCTCAGTAACCGCATCCATAAATTTGTAGATTGCCGGACGAAGGACGTCTCAAAGCGCGAGATCTACATCGTCGAGGGCGACAGCGCGCTGGGCGCGTGCAAGCTCTCCCGTGATGCCGAATTTCAGGGAATTATGCCCGTTCGCGGCAAAATCCTCAATTGTTTGAAAGCTGATTATGATAAGATTTTCAAAAATGAAATCATTACCGATCTCTTAAAGGTCCTCGGCTGCGGCGTGGAAGTCAATAGTAAGCACCATAAGGACTTGAGTACATTTGATCTCGGCAGCCTCCGGTGGAATCGCGTTATCATCTGCACCGACGCCGACTACGATGGCTTCCAAATCCGGACGCTGATCCTGACAATGCTCTACCGGCTCGTGCCGACGCTCATACAAGAGGGCTTTGTTTACATTGCCGAAACACCGCTCTTTGAAATTGAATGCAAAAACAAAACATACTTTGCTTATTCCGAGCGGGAAAAAACTGATATAGTCGCCGGTTTTGACGGGGCTAAGCATACGATTAACCGCTCCAAAGGACTCGGTGAAAATGACCCGGCAATGATGTGGCTGACCACGATGAATCCGCAAACACGGCGGCTTATCAAGGTCATGCCCACGGATGAACAGGCGATGACCGAGGTGTTTGACTTGTTTGAGGGAGACAATCTCGCAGGCCGTAAAGATTTTATAGCGGAAAACGGGTATAAATATCTGGATGCGGTGGATTTATCATAATACTGGTTTCCGGAGGTATACATGCCATACTTCATCCTCTCAGCGTCCTATTGCGATCCCCTGCCGATGACGAGGGCAGAGGTTGACGCGCTTTTACCGGCGCATAAGGAGTTCATCTTGCGCGGGATGCGCACCGGAAATGTCCTGTGTGCGGGGCCGAAAAAGTCCGGCGGCGGCGGGTTTGTCATCGTCAAAGCAGAAACCCGCGCGGCTCTGGAGGATTACATCACTACCGATCCTTATTTTCAAAATGGGATCCTGCATTTCGATATCACAGAATTTATGCCGTATGATTATCAGGAGTATCTGGATCAATGGGTGAAATAGGACCGTAAAGGGGCTCATTATGGCTAAAAAGAAACAGCCGGAAGACAAAAAGAATAATAACCCTGATGTTGTGGGGCTGCATGCCGAGGTGCTGGAGCAGCTGATCACCGATACGATGGAAGTCAACTTCATGCCCTACGCCATGAGCGTGATCATGTCCCGCGCCATACCGGAGATCGACGGCTTCAAGCCGTCCCACCGGAAGCTCCTGTACACCATGTACAAGATGGGGCTTCTCGGCGGTGTGCGGACAAAATCAGCCAACATCGTCGGGCAGACGATGCGCCTCAATCCCCATGGCGATGCTGCGATCTACGACACGATGGTACGGCTCTCGAAGGGTTATGAGGCGCTTCTGACGCCATTTGTCGATTCGAAGGGCAATTTCGGCAAGGTTTATTCGCGGGATATGGCCTGCGCCGCCTCCCGATACACGGAGGCCAAGCTCTCCCCTGTCTGCGCCGAGCTGTTTCGGGACATAGAGCGCGACACGATTGATTTTATCGATAACTACGACAACACGATGCTGGAGCCGACGCTTCTGCCGACGACTTTCCCAAATGTGCTTGTCAGCGCGAATATGGGCATCGCCGTTGCGATGGCCAGCAATATCTGTGGCTTTAACCTCTCCGAGGTCTGCCAGACGGCGATCGACTATATAGGCGACCCGAACCACAACATCATGTCGACTCTCAAAGCACCCGACTTCCCCACAGGCGGCGAGCTCATCTACAACGCGAGTGAAATCGATGCGATATATAAAACGGGCCGCGGCAGCGTTAAGGTGCGCGCGCGCTGGCGCTACAATAAGTCCGAAAATCTCATCGAGGTTTATGAGATACCTTATACGACGACGGCAGAAGCCATCATCGACAAGGTCGCTGAGCTTGTCAAGACAGGAAAGCTCAAAGAGATCGCCGACATGCGCGACGAAACCGACCTCAGCGGCCTGAAGCTGACCATCGACCTGAAACGCGGCACTGATCCGGACAAGCTCATGGCGAAGCTCATGAAGCAGACGCCATTAATGGACAGCTTCTCCTGCAACTTCAACATCCTCATCGGCGGTATGCCCCGCGTCCTTGGTGTCGGCGAAATTTTGGAGGAATGGCTGGCCTGGCGGACGGAATGCGTCAAACGCCGTGTGTTCAGCGAACTCAAAAAAAAGAAGGACAAGCTGCACCTCCTTTACGGGCTGCAGAAAATCCTTCTCGATATCGACCAAGCCATCGTCATCATCCGTAATACCGAGGAGGAATCCGAGGTCGTCCCGAACCTGATGATCGGCTTTGGCATCGATGAGACGCAGGCGGAATTTGTCGCAGAGATTAAGCTCCGCAACATCAACCGTGAATATATCCTGAAACGTATCG
Source organism: uncultured Papillibacter sp. (assembly GCA_964544005.1). Classification (GTDB taxonomy): domain Bacteria; phylum Bacillota; class Clostridia; order Oscillospirales; family Oscillospiraceae; genus Sporobacter. The sequence continues at coordinate 11,166 of CAZJCH010000019.1, read as the reverse complement.
ACGAGACGAGCGCTCTCGAGGCGGAGATCAAGGACCTTGAAGAGACGCTCGGCAGCACCCGGCGTATTAAGTCCATCATCGTCGACGAGCTGAAAAACATTATCAAAAAATACGGAGCCGAGCGGAAAACCGATATTGTCTACGACGACGAGGCGGTGGAGATAACCGAGGAAGAGCAGATTGAGGATTATCCGGTCAACATCTTCCTGTCCCGGGAGGGATATTTCAAGAAGATCACGCCCCTATCCCTTCGCATGGGCGGTGAGCAGAAGTACAAGGAAAACGATGGGCCGTATTTGAGCTTCGAGTCGCAGAACAGAAACGATCTGCTCGTCTTCTCCGACAGGCAGCAGGTTTACAAGGTCCGCGTCCGCGATTTTGAGGATACGAAGGCCTCAGTCCTGGGCACATACCTGCCCTCCTTCCTCCAGATGGACGAGGGCGAGAATGTCAAATACCTCTTGGACCCGCGCGATTATACAGGTCATGTTCTCTTCTTTTATGAAAACGGCAAGGCCGCGCGGATCGAGCTGTCCGCGTACGCCACGAAGACAAACAGGAAAAAGCTCACCGGCGCGTATTCCGGCTCGAGCCCCCTTGTTTCTGTCGTCCCGCTCCACGCTGTCGGAACGACTGCGGGAGAGACGGAAATTGCCGTCTATTCTACGGAGGACCGGGTCGTGATATTCAGCACGTCGCTTTTGGCTCCGAAGACGACACGCTCGACTGTCGGCGTCGCCGTCATCACCCTCAAGAAGAAATATAAGCTTGCAAAGGCCGTCCCCGTACTGGAATCCTCCATAAAAAACACATCGCGCTACCGGGTCAGGAGTATTCCCGCCGTCGGTGCGCTGCTAAAGGCGGAGGATCTTGAGGAACAACAGCTGGAGCTGACGTTTTGAATAAAGGTCATTTAACTCAAAATTACGCTGTCAGGGGGTGCTCACAGTGAAAATACGGGCAACAGCTGTTCTCATGTTTATCATGGCAATGGCCTGTTTAGTTGGCTGCGACTCCATTCTTGAGGACGATACGCTGTCCGTTACGAAGCATCAGGAGCCCCTCGTCACCTCGCCCGGCAGCGTGGTCGAAGTCAGTTCGTTCGACGAGCTGAAGTCCGAAATTCTTGATTTTGTGTCCGACTATGAGGAAAAAGGGCTCATCCGTGTTTCCAGTTATGACGGCGATGTACAGGCTGACGTCGACCTCGCGTGCCGTCAAATCAGGAGCGACGACCCGCTGGGCGCATATGCCGTATCGGAAATCAAAGGCAAGGCAACGCTCATCGTCTCTCATTATCAGGTCGAAATCAACATCACCTACGCGGTGACGAAAGAGCAGTTCCGCAACATCATCACGATCCAATCGATCCGTTTATTACAGTCTGATTTAAAGGATAAGCTCTCCGAGTACGCACCGATTATGGTCGTCCGGACGAAAAATATCACGATCACCGAAGAGAATGCACGGCGTTACATTAAGGAGATTTATTATGATAATCCGCTGGATATCGTCATGATGCCGGTATTATCTGTGGATTTTTACCCGGAAAATGGGACTGGGATGGACCGGATCATCGTATTTACTTTCGGATATACAAAATATGAGGCAGGTACGCTAACGGTCATGCAGCAAGGTCTTAACGAAACGGTGCAGAACATCGCCGAATCCGTCAGCGGCAGCGACAGCGAGATACTCCTTTCGCTTGCCGAGCGTCTTATAGAAATCGCAGACTTTGATGCCGAAACGGCTGCAGGCGGCGAATACAGCGATCAAAACACCGTTGCTACGGCATATGGCGCCCTCGTCCACGGGCAGGCTGTCGGCGAGGGCTACGCGATGGCTTATAAAGCGCTGTGCGATGAGCTTGGCTTTGATTGTACTGTCGTCCTCGGCCAGCTTAACGGAAAGCAGCACGCCTGGAATATCGTTGAAGTTGAGGATTTCTATTATCATATCGACGTCAGCATGTGTGATATGGACGGTTTATCCACATTCTTCCTGCTGAATGATACAGAGATGGCCAAGAGATATTTTTGGGACAGCACAAAGTACAAAACCTGCGACGGGCCGCTGACATACGATTCTGTGGCAGAAACCTTAAATCCAACTATAAGTACCAGCGCGGATCCGAGCGCCAAGCCGAGCGCCGATCCGAGCGCGGATCCGAGCGCCGATCCGAGCGCCGATCCGAGCGCGGAGGTAAGCGCCGATGCAACCCCGAGCGCAAGCCCGGATTCTCCGGGCACTTGATCTTGACGAAAGGCGGGTTAAACGATGAATGGCGATGTCAGACATTTCAAGCGGAAGGTTTTCGGCGGTTTTGACAGCCGCGATGTGATGCGCTATATTGAAGAGCTGGCCGGTCAGCGCAACAGATATAAGATGACGGGCGACAAGCTGGAGACCGAGTTAAAAAACCTGAATGCCGAGATTAAGCAGCTTCAATGCGAGCTTGACGATACCGAGCGCCGGATTACGGATATCAAAGTCAAAGCTCTGGACGCGTCATCCCAAGATATCATGACGCTCAGGGACGCGTATACGGAGATCCGTTCGGAGATGGAGACGACGACATGCTCCCTCACTTCTGAAATAACAAATCTCAGCGGCACTTTGTCTGTTCTGACCGCCGTTCTCGATAAGACCAGCGCGCGCTTTAACGAGCTCCAGGCGATGATGGAACACGAGAAAAACGAGCTTCTCACATCAAAAGTCGGAGGGTATGCCAATTGACCGAATATCGGATCAGCGTTCGGGATATCCGGCAATACGCCGGTAAGCTGAGAGCCGGCGACCGCGTTTTGCTGAGCGGCACTGTGTATACGGCGCGCGACGCCGCCCATAAGAGATTATTCGCACTGCTTGATGCCGATATGCCTCTCCCCTTTGACCTGAAAGACGCCGTTATTTATTACGCCGGCCCCACACCCGGGCACGACACTATCAAAATCGGTTCCTGCGGCCCGACGACCTCCAGCCGGATGGACGGTTTTACCCCCCGGCTCTATGACCTTGGTTTATCGGCAGCCATCGGTAAAGGCGAACGAAATGATGCCGTCGCTGAGGCTATCATCAGAAATAAGGCTGCTTATTTCTGCGCCGTCGGCGGCGCCGGCGCTCTCATATCACGCCACGTCAAGGACGCGGAGGAGATCGCCTTTCCCGAGCTGGGCTGCGAATCGATCAAGAAGCTGACAGTTGAAGATATGCCCCTCCTCGTCGCTCTCGATTGTCACGGCGGTGATATATTTAAAGAAGGCCGGGAAATGTACCGGCAGGGGTAGATATTCAGATATTTATGAAGAAAAATCCGGTCTGACCGTATAAACGGTTAAGGCCGGCTTTAAATCTTCAATTGCAAAATAGATACACCGTTGCCGTTCCCATTCCCGAATGCTTCACATGTGTTTAATGCTTATATATATCTTTATGATCGGTCTAAATATCTGGGAAAGGATTATAATGCTCTCTGCTCAAAATCATATTCCGTCAGTCAAGCCGAAAATACGCTTAAACGTAAGCTTCATGAAGAATTTGAAGATATCTCCAGAGTGGATTATTAGAATGACTGTCATTTGATATTTCTAAAAACAGAAGAAACGGTTATTACACGCCAATGCTACCAAACCGATACCGACGATGCCGGTCATCACGCTAAAACTTCATTAGTACTTTCCGAGATCACTGTCGAGTGAAATAATGGACTTACCGGCGGGCAACACCCGGTCAGGGGTTCTTGCGACTGACGCCGCTGCGAGCAATGTCGGTGTATTTGCCTTGTTATGCTTAAGCTTGAATAATTTCACTATTTCTTTGAGCTGATCGGCTTGGCCAGAGAGCTCCTCGCTGGCGGCAGCGCTTTCTTCCGAGGTGGCGGCGTTACTTTGGACAACCTGCGACACCTGCATAATGCCCTGATTGAGCTGCTCAATGCCCACGGCTTGTTCCTTTGATGCAACGGCGATTGACCCGATCAAATCCGTTGCATTTGAGACCTCGTTAACGATTCTCTTGAGTGACTGCGCCGTTTCATTCGCGATTTTAATGCCTGAAGCCACGTTCTTGATTGAGCCGTCTATCATCACGGTCGTATCCTTAACGGCATCCGCTGATTTTGCCGCGAGTGCTCTGACCTCCTCGGCCACCACAGCGAAACCCTTACCGTGCTGTCCGGCCCGCGCTGCTTCGACGGCAGCGTTAAGCGCGAGAATATTGGTTTGAAAAGCAATATCGTCGATTACCTTAATGACCTTGTTGATGTTGCCGCTCGATGTGTTGATGGCATCCATCGCCATAAGCATCTCGTTCATCTGCTGGTTGCCCTTCTGTGCCTCATTCTTTGCGTTTGTCGCCAAAACATTTGCTTTTTCAGCGTTCTGTGCATTCTGAAACGTCTGTGAAGAGATCGTTTGAAGCGATGCCGTCAGCTCTTCTACCGCGCTGGCCTGTTCAGTCGCGCCCTGCGAAAGGGACATGGCACCATCAGATACCAAACCGGCGCTGTTTGCTACTTCATTTGAGTTCGTTCCTATCACGTCAATTGTGTTGTTTAAAAAATCACTAATATTGATAAGTGATGATTTTATTGTTGCGTAATCACCCACGAAGTTTTTATCAACTTCAACAGTCAGATTTTTATTTTCGAGCTCTTGCAGCACACGCTTGATTTCGTTGACGTATTCGTTATTGATGTCGATAACCGAATTCATTGCGCGCACCATGACGCTTGTTTCCGTTAAATGCGTATGCCTGGCTTTGCTGCTTGTGAGGTCTCCTTCTGCCAATAAAATCAAGCGCTTTGTTGCCACAGTCAATGGTTTAATCAGAAAACCCAGCAGCAAATAAGAATCTGCCGTTGAGAATATAAGCAGAATACCAATCGTGATAATCATTGGCACTGGTTTATAATCAAAAATACTTCCAGCCAAAAGAGTGACTGCCACAGATAACAGTACATTGAACAAAACGCCTACAATTATCAACGTTCTAAGGCCAACCTTATACCTGGTATCAACGGTCTGTGAGTGCACAAAATTTTTCATTTTCTTTTCTCCTTGTCATGTTTGCTGTCATGACAATTTCAGCTTTGTAGATGTTATTTTTTTAGCTATGCTCTTATCATATTACCTTTTTTATTTGCTTCAGTAACTTAATCAAACATAATTTTGTTGTCGCATATGCTGCTGCGCACATAACCGGCCTTGCCGCTGACGCGGAAGGCCGGACATGCTTGATCCAAGTGTATTGGGGCTTTTTGATTGAATGGACGCCTGATATTTCGGTTTTATCAGTATTTGCCGAAATCTCCTTCGAGTGATATTTTAGGCTTCCCTGCGGGCAAAGTCCGTTCAGGGATTCTCGCAGCTGATGTCGCAGTAAGCTTTGACGGTGCGCTCGTTTTGATGTTCTTCACCTTGAAAACACTCACAACTTCCTTGAGCTGATCGGCCTGACTGGAGAGCTCCTCGCTGGCGGCGGCGCTTTCTTCGGAGGTGGCAGCATTGTTTTGAACAACCTGCGATACCTGTATGATGCCTTGATTCAGCTGCTCTATACCCAAGGCTTGTTCCTTGGATGCTATGGCAATTGACCCCACCAGCTCTGTGGCATTTGTGACTTCGGTAACGATTCTCTTCAGCGCCTGAGCAGTATCGTTGGCGATTTTTATGCCCGATTCAACGTTTCTTATTGAGCCGTCGATCATCTCGGTCGTATCCTTGACGGCATTTGCCGATTTACCGGCGAGCGTTCTGACCTCTTCGGCCACCACCGCAAAGCCTTTACCGTGCTGACCGGCCCGCGCCGCCTCGACGGCAGCGTTGAGCGCGAGAATATTCGTCTGGAACGCAATATCGTCGATGACCTTGATAATCTTGTTGATATTGCTGCTTGAGGCGTTGATCGCATCCATGGCCTTCAGGAGCGCGTTCATTTGGGTATCGCCCTGTTCGGCCTCGTTTTTCGCGCTTGTCGCCATTTGGCTTGCTTTTTCGGCGTTCTGCGCGTTCGCAGACGTCTGAGCTGATATTTCTTCGAGTGAAGCCGTGAGTTCTTCAACCGAACTGGCCTGTTCCGTCGCGCCCTGGGAAAGTGCCATGCTGGAATTTGAGACAAGCTGCGCGCCGGACGCGACCTGATCGGCGGCGGAAATAATGCCGGAAACCACATCACTCATGTTGCTCACAAGACCAGAAAGGCCCTTGCCTAAAACGTCGTTTTCCGATCTGACCTCGACATCTACCGTCAGATCGCCCTGCTCGACCTGACTCATAACTTGTGCCTGCTGCGCTGTTGCTGTAAACAGCTTCGTCAAGGCCCGCGCCAGCTCGCCGATTTCGTCCTTACGTTCAATCCACGTGTCATCTCTTTTAGCGAAGCCCCTTTCCATATCCGCATCTCCGACGGCCAGCACATTGGTGACATACGCAACCGCGGCCACAGGCTTGCCGATATTGCGGGATAATGCAAGACCCAGAATAACGGATATAATGACTCCGATCACACAAATAATGAGGACAGTAATGATCGCTGATTGCGCAACTGCTTTATTTGAGTTGGACCTGGCCTGCGCATCCATATAATTCAGCATCAACAAGTTGGAAATACCGTCCTTTAATGTTGCTGTGATTTCGTCGAATTTTGCGAAGTACTCCATCGCTTCTGCTGCTTTTCCTTCGGCCTGTGCGGTGTACGCCTTTTTAACTGTATCTTTCCAAGCGTTCCAGTTTGCATCGTTTTCCTCGAATTGTGCCTTGATCTCCGCATTGCTGCTGCTTGCCAGCGTAGCGTATGCGGTCATTAGCTCGTCAATCTTTATGGTATAATCGTCAGTCTCTTTCTGAACTGCAGCCTTTTGTTCATCGGTTGCGATCTCAAACTTCTTGAGTGCATACCGCAACCCTTGAAAATTACCATACAAATCGCCGGTATATCCCATACCGCCTAAGTTCTGCTCAAAGAGAAGGTTATCGACAGCTTCTAATTTTAATATACCGAATAATCCGACGCCGCCGATAATGACTGCGATCAATGCGACAGTAACGAAGCCTACAATGAGCTTTTTGGAAATTCTTAAATTACTCAACATCTTCATGAATTATTTCTCCTTTTCGTTTCACTATTGAATTGTTTCACTGATATCTTCAAATTCATCATCTGTCAGCAGTTTTTCGCAGTCAATAAGTAGAATGACATTGCTGTCAAGCTTCCCAATATTTTTTATATACCGGTTGGATAGTCCTATACTATTATGCGGCAGGTCAACGATGCTTGTCTCCGACAGATCAATAACCTCTGAGACGCTGTCGACGATCAGCCCGATCGATGTGCCGGCGAAGTCGACGACAACGATGCATGTCCTGTCGTCGTATTCTTTCTCCTCCATGGAGAACCTCAGCCTAATGTCAATAAGTGGTACAATGATTCCCCTGAGATTAATAATTCCTTTTATGTAGTCAGGCATGTCCGGCATCTTCGTGATTTCCTGAATCCCAACAATCTCCGTCACATAACTGATATCAATGCCATACATCTCTTTTCCAATAAAGAAAGTCAGATATTTACCCTTTAAGGAACCATCACTGCCCGGCTGCATATCGTCAATATAATCCTCCAAATTCTTTTATCCTTTCTTCAAATGATTGTTATTTTTTTCAGTATTATGTTTATCGATTATTCTGTTTCAAAAAATATAGGCATAATAAACTGTGATAAAATAAACTAACATCTTACAAAACTATCGTATTTTTCTTACGGTTTAATATTAATGTAAAAACAGCTAAAAGACGAACTCCAGCATAAATTGAGATACTTAAATGTTGAATGTCTATTGTCGGATTTATAACCAAACAAGTAAAGAAAGATGATTCAATTAGTGAATCATCTTTCTTTACTTGTTTGGTTTTTCTTTTGAACTTATCAGTACCTTAGATGCCCTATTTAGCGCCCATCAGGAGATACATGACAGCTTTTTGGGCGTGGAGCCTGTTTTCGGCTTCATCGAAGATCTCGCCGGCGTGCTCTTCGAAGACCTTTTCTGTGATCTCCTCACCCCTGTGGGCCGGCAGGCAGTGCTGGACCATGCAGTCGGGATTGGCAAGAGCCATGATTTCGTCGTTAACCTGATAACCCCGGAAAGCGATCATGCGTTTTGCCGCTTCTAGTTCCATTCCCATGGACGCCCAGACATCTGTAAAGATGACGTCCGCGCCGACAGCGGCTTTCGCTGGATCGTTCGTCAGCTCGAATTTTGCGTTCTTCTGAGCGGCGGCAAAGTCGAGAATCGTCTGGTGCGGGCGGTAATCGTCGGGACAGGCCACCCAGACGTCCATGCCGCATTTGAGGCCGCCGGCGATAATGGAGTTGGCCATATTATTGCCGTCGCCGATGTAGCAGATTTTGAGGCCTTTGAGCTTCTTTTTATACTCGCGGATCGTCTGCAGGTCGGCCAGTACCTGGCACGGGTGCTCAAAATCGGTGAGGCCGTTGATCACGGGGATTGACGCATACTCGGCCAGCTTTTCGACCTCGTCCTGCTCAAACGTCCGGATCATGATGCAGTCGCAGTAGCGGCTTAAAACGCGCGCTGTGTCCTGGATCGGCTCACCGCGGCCCAGTTGGCTGTCGGTACTGGAAAGAAATATGCCCTGCCCGCCCAGCTGGTAAATACCTGTTTCAAACGAAACGCGCGTCCGGGTGGAATTTTTTGAGAAGATCATTGCCAAGGTTTTGCCGGAGGGAATATCGTGCTTTTTCCCGGACTTCCATTCGGCCTTCAGCCGATCTGCCGTGTCGAGTATATGAAGGATTTCATCCTCAGACAGGTCGAGCAGTTTTAACAAATCCTTTTTCATTTGGCTTCCTCCAATACTTTTTTAAGAATGGCAAGGCCTTTATCGATCTCGTCGTATGTGATCGTCAGCGGCGGGAGCATCCGGATGGCGTCGCTGCCGGCGGTAAGCATGAGAAGGCCGTTTTCAATGCATTTGACAGCAATATCCTTCGGCGCTCCCTTGACCGACACGCCGATCATAAGGCCAAGGCCTCTGATCTCGCTGACTACGGGAAGGTTCCAGCCTTTAATCGTTCCCCGGATATAGTCGCCCTTTTTCGCCACATCGGTCAAAAACTCCGGTGTGAGCTGGCTGAGCACTTCCAGAGCGGCTGCGGCGGCGATCGGGTTGCCGCCGAAGGTGGCCGCGTGGGTACCGGCCGTCAGGACGGCAGCGCATTTTTCATTGGCGATGACGCCGCCCATCGGCAGGCCGCCGGCAATGCCTTTGGCGAAGGTGACGACGTCCGGCATGATACCGTACTGCTGGAACGTGAAGAGCGAGCCCGTACGCCCGATACCAGTCTGGACCTCGTCCAGGAGCAGCAGCAGGTCCTTTGCCTTACAGAAATCGGCAAGCTCCTTCACAAAGCCCTTGTCGAGCGGCAGAACGCCGCCCTCCCCCTGAATAAGCTCAATCATGACGGCGCAGGTCTGTTCGCTGACAGCCGATTTGACATCATCGATATCATTGGCTTTGGCATGGGAGAAGCCCTCCGTAAAGGGGAAAAAGTAATTGTGGAAATTATCCTGCCCGGTGGCGGACAGCGTGGTGATCGTCCGACCGTGGAAGGACTGGACGAGGGTCACGATCCTGTCGCGGCCTTTGCCATATTTGTCGAAGGAGTATTTGCGCGCCAGCTTGATCATGCCCTCATTGGATTCGCCGCCTGAGTTGGCGTAGAAAACGACAGAAAGCCCGGTGCGTTTGATGAGCTCCTGAGCCAGCTTGGCGCCGGGCTCCGTATAAAACAAATTTGACATGTGCCCCAGCTTCAGCGCTTGTTTATAAATGGCTTCCGCCCATTTTTTATTGCCGCAGCCGAGGCTGTTAACGCCGATGCCACTTGTGAAATCGATGTATTCCTTCCCCTCCGGGCTCCAAACCGTTGCGCCCTCGCCATGGTCCACGACGACATCAAACCGGGCGTAGGTCTGCATGACGTTGTTTTTATATAAATCCTTGATTTCGGTGCTTTTCATAATAATCGACTCCTTTATAGTACCATGGTGCCGGCGCCCTCGTCGGTGAGCATCTCGATGAGGATTGAGTGCGGAATGCGGCCGTCGAGGATGTGGGTGCGCTTGACGCCGCCGTCGATGGCGTCCGCGCAGCATTCGATTTTCGGGATCATGCCGCCGGAGATAACGCCGGTGTTTTGAAGAGAGGATATCTCATTCCGCTTGATGACGTGAATAAGCGTCGAATCATCCTTCGGGTCGCGCAGGACGCCGCGGGTATCCGTCAGGATGATGAGCTTTTCGGCGCCCAGTGCGACGGCGAGCTGTGAGGCTGCCGTATCGGCGTTGATATTGTAGGAGGTATCGGCATCGATGCCGAGGGCAACCGTTGCGACGACGGGGATACTGTTATCCTCGATGGCCTTTTGAACAACAGACGGGTTGATCTTTGTGATATCGCCGACGAGGCCGTAGTCTTCTCCGTCGTCGCGTCGCATCCGTTTGGCCTCGATGAGGCCGCCGTCGATACCGCACAGGCCGATGGCATTGCCGCCCTTCCGGATGATGGTCGCGACAAGGTCCTTGTTGACCTTTCCGCACAGGACGCCCTGGACGATCTCCATCGTTTCCTGATCGGTATACCGCAGGCCTTTGACGAATTTCGGCTCCTTTCCAATCCTTTTGAGCATGTCGTTGATTTCCGGTCCGCCCCCGTGAACGAGGACGACGCGGATGCCGACAAGGTGCAGCAGGATAATGTCCTCCATCACCGCGTCAAACAGCTCCGGGCTGATCATGGCATTGCCACCGTATTTGATGACAACCACCTTGCCATAATACTGTTGGATATAGGGCAGCGCCTCCACCAGCGTCTGCGCCCGTTCAAGATTGTTCATTAGGAGCACCTCGTTTTTGTTTGTTCAATGCAGAATCACGGGACCACCCCGTCCGTTTAAAGGCTTCTTCGAAGTCTTTAAACGGCCACCCCTCCTTTGGAGGGGAATTTAAGATGCGAAATTCCTACATTCAAAGCGGTATCATTAAGAGCAAATAACCAGAAATCGGGGTACGGGGCGGAGCCCCGAAGCCCGGGCGGGTCATAGGGGCGCAGCCCCTATACCTTAAAGGGTGGCGGGCGGGATTCGATCTTT
>CAZJCH010000018.1:6579-14376 GCA_964544005.1 uncultured Papillibacter sp. | reverse complement strand
GCTGTTCCATGATTTCCTTGAACATGAAGTGCTCGTACCCGCCCTTTTCGGCCGCCGATATGTCCCAGTCGACGCGGGACGGCTCTTTTTTGACTTCCTCCAGCTCGCGGTTGTAGATCCCGATATTGTTCGGCAGCACCATCGCGATCTCGTCGTCGGCGAGATAGTAGACATCGCGCGTGTACTTGAGTACGGCGGCCACGTCGGACGCGAGGAAGTTTTCATCTTTACCGATACCGAGGATCAGCGGGCTCTCTTTTCTTGTCGCTACAAGCAGGTCGGGATAGTCCTCACAGACGATGCCGAGGGCGTAGGAGCCTTCCATACGCAGCGTGGCTTCCGATACGGCCTTCAGGATATCGCCCTTATAAAAGAACTGGATAAGATTCACGGCGACCTCCGTATCCGTCTCCGACATGAATTCGATACCTTTTGAAATCAGCATTTCCCTGAGCTTCTGATAGTTTTCAATGATACCGTTGTGTACGAGTGCGATTTTGCCGCTGCAGCTGACATGTGGATGCGCGTTTTCGTCCGAGGGCCGCCCATGTGTCGCCCAACGCGTATGCCCGATCCCTGTTTTCCCGCGCATAAGGCTGCCGCCGCCGATCTTTTCGCCGAGAGCGTCCACATATCCCTTCGCTTTGCAGAGAGAAAGCTCCCCGTCGCAGTTGACAACGATACCGGCCGAGTCGTAGCCTCTGTACTCAAGCCGCTTGAGACCCTCCAGCAGAATCGGGGCAGCCTCTTGTTTACCTGTATATCCAACAATACCGCACATTAAAGATATCTCCTTATGCTGCTTTGACTACAGCAGCTCGACTATTCTCCCGACGGCTTCCTTTGTCGCTTCCACATCGCCGAAGGCCGTCACGCGGATAAAGCCCTCGCCCGAGGGGCCGAATCCGGCGCCGGGCGTCGTGACAACGCAGGCCTTCTTAAGAAGAATATCGAAAAAGTCCCACGAAGGCATACCCTTCGGCGTTTTCGCCCAGATATACGGCGCGTTGACGCCGCCGTAGGCGGTGATGCCTGCTGCTTTAAAGCCTTCTCTGATAATTTTCGCGTTGTTCAGATAGTAAGCGATCGTCTCTTTCGACTGCTTCTGACCATCGGGGGAATAGACGGCTTCGGCAGCCCGTTGGATCACATAGGCCGTGCCGTTATACTTGGTGTTCTGGCGGCGCATCCAAAGAGACCGGAGCATCACGCCGCCCCGGATTAGGGCGTTCGGGAAGACGGTATAGGCGCAGCGCGTACCGGTAAAGCCGGCTGTCTTTGAAAAGCTGCGGAATTCGACGGCGCACGTCTCGGCGCCGGGAATCTCATAAACACTGTGGGGGATGGCCGGGTCGGTAATATAAGCCTCGTAGGCAGAGTCGAACAGGATGACGGAGCCGTGCGCATTGGCATAATCGACCCAGACCTTCAGCTGTTCCTTTGTCGCCGCGGCGCCCGTCGGATTATTGGGGGAGCAGATATAGATAATGTCCGGGACCTTCTTTGGCAACTCCGGGAAAAAGCCGTTTGATTCGGTACAGGGGAGATAAATCAGATCAGACCACTTACCGTCGCTTCCAAGCGCGCCAGCCCTGCCGAACATGACGTTTGTATCCACGTAGACAGGGTAGACCGGGTCGCAGACGGCGACGGTATTGTCGGTTGCAAAAATATCGCCAATGTTGCCGCAGTCGCTCTTGGCGCCGTCGGAAACGCAGATCTCCTCGGGTGTGATAGTGATGCCGCGGGCTTTATAATCGTGCGCCGAGATGGCGTTCCTGAGGAAATCATAACCGGCGGAATCGTCCATATAACCCCTGAAGGTCTCTTTGTTCGCCATTTCCTCCGTCGCTTTGTGCATTGCCTCAATAACGGCGGGACACAGCGGCTGCGTCACGTCCCCGATACCGAGACGAATGAGGGACTTCGGCGGGGTCTCGGCCATAAACGCCTTGACGCGCCGGGAAATTTCGGGGAAAAGGTATCCGCCGGGAAGCTTCAGAAAGTTCTCGTTCACTTTGACCATGATGTCGCTCCTTATATTTCAATCTCGCCGTCGAAAACGAATTCGGCGGGGCCTGTCAGGTAGACATGGTTGTTGATTTCGTTCCAGTCGATGTCGAGTGCGCCGCCGGGGAGGAGGAGCTTCGCACGGCGGCGGGATTTGTTGACGAGAACGGACGCAACGAGGGCGGCGCAGGCGCCGGTACCGCAGGCCAGGGTTTCACCGCTGCCGCGTTCCCAGACGCGCATTCTCAGCGTTTTGTCATCAACATGCTGAACAAACTCGATATTGGCACGCTCCGGGAAGAACGGATGGTTTTCAAGCGGGGGGCCGATTCGCGGTAAATCGAGTGAAGCGACATTGTCGACAAAAGTGACGGCGTGGGGGTTACCCATCGAAACGCAGGTCATCAAATATGTTTTATCGCCGGCCGTTACCGGCTGGTTGATGAATTCGGGCGTTTCGGACAGGACGGGGATATCGGCGGCATGGATGACAGGCTCGCCCATATCCACGCGAACTGTCTTAACAACGCCGTTTTCAACGTTAAGATTGAGCGTTTTAATTCCGGATAAGGTCTCAAGGGTGATCTCGGTTTTGTTCGTGAGATTTCGGTCATAAACAAATTTGCCGACGCAGCGGCTGCCGTTGCCGCACATCTTACCCTCGGAGCCGTCGGCGTTGAACATCCGCATCTTGAAGTCGGCGGTTTCCGAGAAGCAGATGAGTATGAGCCCGTCGCCGCCGATACCGAAATGACGGTCGGAAAGCTTAATCGAGAGGGAAGCGGGATCGCCGACGATCTGCTCAAAGCAGTTGATGTAGATATAGTCGTTCCCGGTGCCGTGCATTTTTGTAAATTTCATTGCTTCACTCTCCCGTGTTTTATTTCGGATATCGGATAATTTTCGGTAAAGCAGGCGTCGCAGAAGCCGCATTTTGCGTTCGGAGCGATTTTACTGAGGTTTTCGATGCTGAGGAAACCGAGACTGTCGGCGCCGATGATCCGGCACATCTCTTCCGTTGTGTGGCTGCAGGCAAAAAGCTCGTTTTTAGAGGGAATGTCGGTACCGAAATAGCATGGGCTGATGAATTTCGGGGCGGAGGAGAGCATGTGTACCTCTTTGGCACCGGCGTCTCTTAAGAGCTTGATGATCTGGCTTGATGTCGTGCCCCGGACGACGGAATCGTCGATCATGACGACGCGCTTGCCGGCTACAGTCGCTTTTAAAGGATTCAGCTTCAGCTTGACGGCCATTTCGCGGCTCTCCTGCGTCGGCTTGATGAAGGTACGCGCTACATACCGGTTCTTAACGAAACCGTCGTTGTAAGGGATGCCGGACGCCAGTGCGTAGCCCTTCGCTGCGACGAGGCCGGAATCCGGAACGCCGATGACGACATCGGCATCGATGGGATGCTCCCTGGCGAGATACGCGCCGGCCAGCATACGCGAATCATGGACACTCTGGCCGTCGATGATGCTGTCAGGCCGGGCAAAATAAAGATATTCAAATATACACAGATGTGATTTTTCGCCGCAATTGTCTTTCAGGCTCTTAAGCTCGCCGTTATGAACGAAAACGACCTCACCCGGTTCCACATCACGGATAAATGACGCGCCAATGCTGTCAAGAGCGCAGCTTTCGGAGGCAAAGACGATGGCCTCGCCGCGCCGGCCGATACACAGGGGCCTGAAGCCCCAGGGATCACGGGCTGCTATGAGCTTTCTCGAGGACATCACGACGAGTGAATACGCTCCGTGCAGATGGTGCATCGCCCGCTTGACGGCCTGTTCGACACTGCCGCTGTGGAGGCGCTCCTGGGCAATGATATAGGCGATGACCTCCGAATCTGTTGATGTATGGAAGATCGCGCCTTTGTACTCATACTCGCGTTTGAGGTTTTCGGTGTTGATGAGATTGCCGTTATGGGCGACGGCGAGGGAGCCTTTGACGTATTTCAAGGTCAGGGGCTGGGCGTTTTCACGCCGGGAACCGCCTGTCGTCGAGTAACGGACATGCCCGATGGCCATCGTGCCGTTCAATTCATTGAGGATTGATTCCGAAAAGATGTCTCCGACAAGGCCGGAATCCTTGTAACACGTCAATTCCAGATTGTTGACAGCTGCGATGCCGCACTGCTCCTGACCTCTGTGCTGCAGGGCGTACAAGCCGTAATACGTGCTGTTCGCGCATCCGCCGGCAGCGTCGTAGATGCCGAACAAGCCGCATTCTTCATGTATGGACATGGAGCTCTCCTCGTATATTGCACTTATCGGTAATAACCGTAAAAGGTCAGGCAATACTAACTTTTACTGATAAATTCGGATGTGGTACAGTGGCAATTGCAATAATCAGGACATTTATTTTGTACGCGGTTATCATCATATCTTTTCGGATCATGGGAAAGCGACAGATTGGCGAGCTTGAACCGGCGGAGCTTGTCGTTGCGGTTCTCATATCCGACCTGGCGGCGCATCCCCTGCAGGATATCGGGACGCCGCTGCTGTATGGACTTATCCCGGTTTTAACGCTCCTGTGCTGTGAGGTGCTCATGTCGGGCTTCATCGTTAAAAGTATGAGATTTCGCGCGTTTGTCGGCGGAAAGCCGAGCGTCATCATTCGTAAGGGCCGGATAAACCAGCAGGAGATGAAGAAAAACAGGTTTACGCTCGACGAGCTCGCCGAGCAGCTGAGGAAGAAAGACATTTCGGATATACAAAGCGTCAAGTATGCCATACTGGAAACTGACGGTTCTCTTTCGACGCTCCTTTATGCTGCCGACGCGCCGTTGACGCCGAAACAGATGAGCATACAAACGGAAGATACCGGTTACCCCGTCATAATCATCAATAACGGCAGATTGCTGAAGGATAACCTTAACAAAATGGGGTTTAATGATATTTGGCTTCAAAGGCAGCTGTCGGCCAGAAAGGTGAGCACTGTGCGTGACGTCTATCTCTTTACCGTTGATGAAAACGGCCGTATTTATTATTCGCTGAAGGGTGACGGCGTATGAAGAAGGAAATCATCATCAGCTGTTTTCTTGTTGCCATGCTGGCAACAGCGTTTGTGAACATTCATTTTTTGATTAAACTGACCGATAATGTGACAAAGCTTATTGAGGAATCCGAAAAAAACGCGGCGAAGGGGGCGTGGGACGAGGCTGAGAAAAAAGCTGCGGAAGCTGCCGCGCTCTGGTCTGAAAGCGACGCCTACACGCATCTGGTTCTCCGGCATTCTGAAGTCGAATCGGCAACAGATGCGATCTACGCGTATATTCAGCAGGTCTATGCCAAAGAAGAGGGCGCGGCGAAAGGAGCGGCTCAGGCAGCCATCTCGCGTTTGACAAGCATCTCATCCATTGAACGGATAAAGCTCGGCAGTATTTTCTGATTATTTATCGGTCAGAAGCTTATTAAGTTCTTCCATAAATGTGTTCAGATCCTTGAATTGCCTGTAGACTGAGGCAAAACGAACGTAGGCGACTTCGTCAAGCGTTTTCAGTTTCTTCATGACAAGCTCGCCAATCACTGTGGAATCAACCTCGCGTTCCAGTGAATTCTGCAGCTCCTGTTCGATCTCGTCAACGGCCTTCTGCATATCGGCCAAAGCGACGGGGCGTTTTTCACAGGCGCGGAGCATGCCGTTTAGAATCTTCATTTTGTCAAAGGTCTGGCGGCTGCCGTCTTTCTTAATAACGATCAGGGGAACACGTTCCATGATTTCATATGTTGTAAACCTTTTTTGGCAGGAGAGGCACTCTCGGCGGCGGCGGATCGTTGCACCCTCCTCGGCGGGCCGTGAATCGATAACTCTGCTTTCAGAATAACCGCAATACGGACATTTCATAATGTGGCCTCCGTTTTCTTTCTTTAGTTACCTGCTTAAATAAATACGCTTTATTATAACATAACGCCGCAATATTGTGTATAAAAAAAGTAAGGGGATGCTACAAAAATCAATGCATCCCCTTACTTAATTTATATATTTTGACAGTGAACAGTCATTAAGCGCACAGCCAGTCGATGACGATATCACCCACTGTGGAGGGCGTGACAAGGTGAGAGGCCAAGAGATCAATGAGTGAGAAGATGCCTGTTTTGCTGAACGTCACATTGGATACAACTTCGGTTTCACCACTTTCAGATAACGTGATCCCGACACCGTATGTCTCCAGCTCAATACCGGTGGCCGGGTCGCTTAAATCGTCAATGGTAATGAAATATATAGCGGTGCATTCAACTGACTCATCAAATCTGATGCTTTTTCTGCATATTTCCATTTGTCGCATCTCTACCTCTCCTGTCATTTTTATTGCTGGTTTTATGGGGATTATTTCATAATAATCGATAAATATCCACACATAAATATCGCAATAACTGACATGATTCGACAAAGGCACAACATATAGTAACGGAGTTTTTGAACTAATTCCTCTTATGGTGACATAGCAAAATATTACTTTAATTTTTGGGATTATGCTGAATTACGGCATATAAAGTAAAGAATTCATCCCGGGTATAAAGGGTGTTTAAGACGTCAAGCAGGCTGTTCGGTGAAAGCCGTTCGGGGAGTCCGAGATGAAGGAGGAGCTTCGCCCGCCGTTCGGCGCTGCCATCCGTACCGGAGAGGCCTTGGACAAACAGATCTGCTTTTGTAATCTCTTCACTTCCGCGCGTGCGCTCGCCATCATGCTCAAACGTTGCGCCGGAACGTTTCAATGCGGCGATGATGACATCGCGGTCCATGCCTTCGACGCCAAGCTTGCCTTCCTTAGACGGCGCACTTTTGCGTTTTTCACGACCTATAATGTCGGGTATATAAGCGTGTTTCACTGTCTTGGAGTCAAGGAGGCCTTTCAGATAACCGCGTATCATAAAGCCGGCGCTGTCGCTGTCCGTCAGGATTATGAGGCCTCGTTTTTCGGCGAGCTTCTTTAAAAGCGCCGTTTTGTCCTTGTCGGAGAAGATCCCGAAGCCGGAGGTTTCAATGACGGTCGCATCGATAACCTGGCTGATTGTGTTCTTGTCGTAGCGCCCTTCGACAACGATGACTTCCCTGACCTTCAGCATGAACGGGCGCCCCGTTTCTCCACGGCCAGACGGATTAAAAGCTCCGTCAGCAGGTTTTCCGGATCACCGCCGGTATTCATTCGATAGGCCGCAGCGGAACATAATATCACCCAGTCGCGGCATTGGCTGAGCGTCGTTCTTCGCGCGCTTTTTAACAAAGCCCGCGCCTGAAAATCAAACATTCTGAGCTTGACCGAGCAGATCTCGATCAGCTTTTTCTCTCCCAAGCCGTTGTCGGCACAAATACGAGCCGCCATGAGCTGCCGGAATTTCATTGAGACAGAGAACAGAAGTTTATGGGGCGGTTCCTTCATATTGAGCAGATCTGTGAGGACGGCAGCCGCGCTGTCATAATCCCCATTAATGAGATGGTCCGTCAGTTTCCAGGAAACAGCGTCAAGCACAGGTGTGACGAGCGCGTCAATGTGCTCCCGTGTGATGATTTCTTCCTTTGTATAGGAGCTGATTTTTTCGATTTCAACATTCAGCGTTGTCAACAGCCCGCCGGTTAAAAAAGCAAGATATTCGGCGTCAGGCGTACTGATTTTCTTTTTGTTTGCGTTGAAATGCTTTTTGATCCACTTGACGATTTCCGCTTGCTCCTGGACGTTGAACTCAACGATTTTAGCCTCTTTCTTGAGAAAAACAGCAAGCTTCATACGCCCGTCGGGATCATAATTTATAACGTCAAAGATGAAGATCAGGCAGACATAGTCGG
>CAZJCH010000018.1:0-6569 GCA_964544005.1 uncultured Papillibacter sp. | reverse complement strand
TTTCATCATTTGCTTTGAACATGTCATAATCATGAACCTCGATGAGCGTACGGTCTGCGAAAGCGGGCAACGTATCGCAGGCTGCGGACAGCTCGTCGAGGTTCATGCTGCCTTCGAAGCGCTTATAATTGAATCCGTCAAAATCATCACCCACAAGGCGTTTGCGTATCTGACCCAGATAGTACTCCTGGAGGAACTTTTCCTCGCCTTGAAAGATATACAGCTTGCCAAGCTGTCCGCCGGAGACAGCCGCTTTCAAAGCCAAGTATTCCGTATTGTCCTGTTTTTTATTTGCCATGTTTTGCGAGCCTTTCGTATGTTAGAATTGCAGCCTACCATGCGTTGATCGTCACGCTGCCGTCTTCATCCGTCCGATATACCATTATGCCATTTAAGGCCAGCTTTTGCAATGTTTCCTGTGACGGGTGGCCGTATGTATTATATCCGACGGAGATGATGGCTGTCTCCGGGCTGACGGTATGAAGCAGCTCATCGGATGTGGAGTATTTCGAGCCGTGGTGGCCGACGACGAGGAGCTCGATATCCGGCAGCTGCGCGGCGTCCAAGAGCCCTCGCTCGTTTTCAGCATTCATATCCCCGGTGATGAGCGCGTCAAAGCCGTTTTCGGAACAAAGGATCGAGAGGCCGCGCTCGTTTTCGTCTTCATCGCCAACAGGAGCGTATAACGTAATCACGGCGTCGTTTAGCGAAACGAGAAGATCATCATTCACCTCTACGACGGCAATTCCTTTATCTGAAGCAAGCTCGAGAATTTCACCGGAGATCGTACTTTCGTCAATGGACGGGGCGGGGATGACAATAGCGGAGACATGGGTGCGTTCGAGCAGTTCAATAACACCGCTTACATGGTCAGAATGGAAATGCGTCAGGATCAGAAGATCAATGCTCGTCCGCCCGCGGCTTTGGAGGTATTGCGTCACGATGTCGCCGGCCGCCTTGCCGCTTGAGCTGCCGCAGTCGACGACGGCGGTGCCGTTCCCTGACGAAACGACAACAGACTGCCCCTGCCCGACATCAAGCACCGTCACAGAGAGCTGACGGCTGCCGGAAAATACCGGGGTGAAGAGGATGCCCGCGAGCGCGAAAAGAAGCTGCTGGTCGTCCGGGCTATTGGGGATATCCTGTTGGTGAAGATAAGAATCAGGCAAAGGGAAACGGCGGAAAGGCACACAGGAAACAAAAGCTGCCGGCGCTTTGTACGCAGCGCCAGAATTGCAATAAAAAGCAGATAGACATAGACGAGCCAGATGACGACGGCAGGATTTACGGTGTAAACCGAAGCAAACGGTACGTTTGAAAAAAGTCCGATGGTTTTTATGATGTAGTTTGCCGGCAGCCCGACAATAAACGCCAGGACCGACCCGACAGGCGCGCATATAAGGCCAAGTATAACGGCGGCAATACCGCCGCAGAAAGCAATCGTAACAGCCCATAGTATGAATAAATTTGTCAGCGGCGTGATCAGCGAAACGGTTCCGTAATGCAGAGCGGTCATCGGGACGGTAAAAATGAGGGCGCCGAACGTCGTTGAAAAGCTGCCGATGACAAGACGCAGGCCTTTTCTGAGAATCGCGGATTTATAAATTCTCCTGTCGCGGAGCGGTTCGTCCAGCGACATAAAAATCTTTTCCGTGAACAGCATGATGCCGAGAATCGCTGAAAATGACAGTTGAAGACCGGCGCTGCCGGAGGCAAGAGGATTGAAAAGGAGGATGAGCATCAGTGCTGCCGACAATGACGTAATCGGGTCGTTTTCGCGCTTGAAGATCGGCGCTGCGAGGAGAAAAATCTGCATAATACCGGCCCGGACGACAGACGGCATAAAACCGACGACGGCCATAAAAAGCAGGATCACAGGAATCCCGACAGCGGTCAGAAGACGCTTGTTTCGGACGAACAGACCGAGAAAGCCCATCAGAAAAGCGATGTTCATGCCGGATACAGCGATGATATGCGAAGTTCCCGTCATCTTGAGCGCTGACGATAAGGCTGTATCACGGTATACGCCGGCCGTATCGCCGAGGATGAGGGCGCGCATAAAGGCGGCCGTATCACTTGGAAAAATTTCTTCAATGATCCGTTCCAGCGCGTGTTCTATACGGGCGGGAATATAGAGTGCCGGAAGAGAGGCATCAAGAATTTCAATATTTCCTTTGGCGGTTGCCAGCAGATAGATGCCTTTGGATAGGAATGACTCCGTTTTTTCACCGTACATGGTATCCGCTTGCCTGAAACGCGCAGTAAACCGGATCATATTGCCGGGCCGTATATCGGGAACGGCACCATATATATAAAGCTGGGTTTTTACGGCAGGCGCACTGTCTGCTTGAACGTCGACAAGGACCTTTGACCCGTAATCTGTTTTGTCAGGGTCACGGCAGACGACGGCCGTTACGGTCTCCGTGCGGTCGGCCAATATTTCCGCAGGCTTGAAAAAAACAGAGGTATAGCAGAAATACCACAGGAAACCGGCGGACAGGCCAAGAAAAATCAGCATAATACGAAGGCGTATTTTCGCGTGAAGGAAAAACCCGATAAAGGAGAGGGCGGCAAAAACCGCACAGCAATACAGTGCCCATGACGGCGGCAGCAGATAATTCGACAAAAAAACGGCGCCGGAGAATGCCAATGCCGCTGTTGCCAGTTTCCGCATTTTGTCTGGCCTCCCTGCAGCTAAAATCACATCTGAATACCTGAATGTTAACATCCTGGTAATTTTTTGTAAAGCCATTCCTTCCGATCCGCTGTGAGAAATCGCAGCCGGTAACGAAAGACGACGGAATTTAAAAAGGTGGGGGCTGGGTACTTGACAAACAACACGTATTTTGATATAGTCACTTCAACACTTTAAAGTCAAAACGATTTAAATCCTAGGGAATTTAAATCGTTAAAGTTTTTGTTGGGTAGGAGTAAGGATATGCCAATTACAGATATTCTTGAGAGGAACTGCGCACTGTACGGGAACGATGTTTGCCTCGTCGAGATCAATCCCGAGAGGAAGGAGCGCCGGCGCGTCACATGGAAGGAATACGAGCTGATCGAGCCCTCTCAGGCGCAGTATTACAGAAGAGAGATCACGTGGAGCATCTTTAATGAAAAAGCCAACCGGCTTGCCAATTTTCTTATAAGCAACGGGATAAAAAAGGGGAATAAGGTCGCCATACTCATGATGAACGGCCTGGAGTGGCTCCCGATCTATTTCGGCATTTTGAAAACAGGTGCGCTGGCCGTACCACTGAATTTCAGATACACCTCGGAGGAGATCAAGTATTGCCTGAAGCTGGCCGAGGCAGATGTGCTTGTTTTCGGGCCCGAATTCATCGGGCGCATCGAGGAGATCGCTGAGGAGATCAATCATAAACGCATGCTATTGTATGTCGGTACGGGGGATTGCCCTCCCTTTGCCGAGGACTACGGACAGCTCACAGCCGATTGCTCCAGCGCGTCGCCGGATGTGAAGCTCACGGACGACGATTTCGCGGCAATTTATTTTTCGTCCGGCACGACGGGTTTCCCGAAGGCGATCTTACATAAGCACAGGAGCCTGATGCACGCCTGCACGTGTGAGCAGGCGCATCACGGGCAGACAAAGGACGACATTTTCCTCTGCATTCCGCCGCTTTATCATACGGGCGCGAAAATGCACTGGTTTGGCAGCTTTCTTGTCGGCGGCAAAGGTGTCCTGCTGAAGGGAACGGATCCGAAGTACATTTTTGAGGCCGTATCCAATGAAAAATGCACGATTGTGTGGCTCCTGGTACCATGGGCGCAGGATATCCTGAACGCGCTGGACCGGGGTGATTTAAAGAAATCGGACTATACGTTGGACCAATGGCGCCTGATGCATATCGGTGCGCAGCCGGTACCGCAGAGCCTTGTGAGGCGGTGGAAGGAGTACTTTCCGAAGCATAAATATGATACGAATTATGGCTTGTCGGAGTCCATCGGGCCGGGCTGTGTCCATCTGGGTGTGGAGAATATCCATAAGGTCGGCGCCATCGGCGTCGCGGGTTACGGCTGGGAAGTCAAAATCGTCGATGAAAAAGGCGACATTGTAAAAAAAGGCGACGTCGGCGAGCTATGTGTCAGGGGACCCGGTCTGATGACCTGTTATTTCAACGACCCGAAAGCAACGGCCGACACACTGCGGGACGGCTGGCTCTTTACAGGCGACATGGCGCAGGAGGATGAGGACGGCTTCATTTTCCTGGTCGATCGGAAAAAGGACGTCATCATCACCGGCGGTGAAAACATCTATCCCGTGCAGGTGGAAAACTTCTTAAGCGCGCACCCCGACATCAAGGATGTGGCCGTCATCGGCCTGCCCGACAAGCGCCTGGGTGAGATATCCGCGGCGATTATCGAGATCAAGCAGGGCCATACGTGCTCGGAAGAGAGCGTCATCGCGTTTTGCCATGAACTCCCGCGCTATAAGCGCCCGCATAAAATCATCTTCGCGAACGTCCCGCGCAATCCTACGGGGAAAATCGAGAAACCGAAACTCAGGATAACATACGGCGGGGACAGCCTCGTCGCAGCGCAGAACAAAGCTTAAAAGGGGAACATAGGGGACATAATTTGATAATTTGAGGGGGAATCGGTTGTGAATGCTGAAACAGCGCTCCAAAAAGCTGAAGAATTAATAAATGCAGACACAAAAAGCATCGATTACAAGATCTTAATTCTCGCGATTTTCGTCGTTATTACAGTCGGCGTGGGCATTTATGCAAGAAAAAGAACCAAAGATGTCAACCAGTTTGTGCTTGGTGGTCGCAACATTGGGCCTTGGATGAGCGCGTTCGCCTATGGGACCACTTATTTCTCAGCCGTGATTTTTGTTGGCTACGCTGGCCAGTTCGGCTGGAAATTCGGCATATCAGCCACGCTTATCGGGATCGGAAACGCGCTGCTCGGCGGCATGGTCGCCTGGCTTGTCCTGGCGCGCCGCACGCGGCTCATGACGCATCATTTGGACAGCGCCACAATGCCCGATTTCTTTGAAAAGCGGTACGGCTGCAAAAACCTCAAGATCGCGGCTTCGGCGATCCTGTTCATCTTTATGATCCCTTACACAGCATCCCTCTACAACGGGCTGTCCAGGATATTCAACATGGCTTTCAACATCGACTACTCCATATGTATCGTGGCGATGGCCGTCCTGACAGCCGTTTACGTAATAGCGGGCGGTTATTTCGCAGCGGCGATTAACGACTTTATTCAGGGAATTATCATGCTGGTGGGCATCGTCGCGATCATCGTCACCGTTTTGAACGGACAGGGCGGATTTTCTGAAGCGCTGAACAGCCTTTCGCAGGTGCCCGACGCGGCGGGTAATACCGGAGCCTTCACGTCAATTCTCGGACCTGATCCCTGGGGCCTCATAGGGGTTATTATCCTGACCTCCCTCGGAACCTGGGGCTTGCCGCAGATGGTGCACAAGTTCTATGCGATCAAGAACGAAAAAGCTGTCGTTAAGGGAACGGTCGTCACAACGGTTTTCGCTATTGTCATTGCCGGCGGGTGCTATTTCCTCGGCGGCTTCGGCAGACTTTTCTTTGATTCGAACGCCCTGAAAGACAGCGGATTCGACGCGATAATCCCTTCTGTACTTTCCACATTGCCGGATATATTGATCGGTATTGCTGTTATTCTTGTGCTCTCGGCGTCTATGTCCACTTTAGCCTCTCTTGTCCTGACTTCCAGCTCCTCGTTGACACTGGATTTCATCCGGGGTAATATTGTCAAGAAAATGACAGAAAAGAAACAAGTCTTGACGATACGGGTTTTTCTGGCAATCTTTATTCTGATCTCGGCTGGTATCGCTCTGATCCAGTATAATTCGCAAGTGACCTTTATCGCGCAGCTGATGGGCATATCCTGGGGCGCGCTCGCCGGTTCGTTCCTCGGCCCGTTCCTCTATGGGCTTTTCATGAAACGCGCCACAAAAGAAGCTGTCTGGGCAAGCTTTATCACAGGTGTCGGCATAACGGTATCGAATATGTTTATCGGGTATATCAGTTCGCCGATTATCGCAGGCGTCTATGCCATGCTGGTCAGCCTTGTCATCGTCCCCGTGGTATCACTGGTAACGAAACGGCCCGATCCTGATTCAACTGATAAGATATTTAGCTGCTTCGATAAAACTTCCGCAGCTCAGGACAAGGCATAAACGAATAGAACGGCTATATCAAGAGGCTGTCACTCATTTGTCTGCTTCCTTTCCAATATTTGCTGCAGAACACAATTTGCCCGTCAGGGTGGATTGTGTTCTGTAATTGGGAATGAATTCACAAGAAATCAGACAATAGTAGAACGATATTTTCTTGGACAACAGTGATGCAGCGTGATATAATTCGAAATACATATTCGGATCTATAAGATCAGCAAACAATGATTTTCAGCGACTACAAGGGGGTTCTTTTTTTGAAGATGTTGATGCTTGGGAACGAGGCTGTCGCCAGGGGTCTTTATGAAGCCGGCTGCAGTGTCGTTTCCAGTTACCCGGGTACGCCCAGTACGGAGATTACCGAAGTCGCGTCGGAATACGG
>CAZJCH010000017.1:5221-14412 GCA_964544005.1 uncultured Papillibacter sp. | reverse complement strand
CGATTTTGCTTATAAGATCTGCTTTATTCATTCGTACCGTCCTCCTAAAAAATATATGCTTTTTTTATTTTTAAAGAAAAATACGATATCATGCGTCGTATTTGTTCTCTAATTGCGCTTTGACGCTTTCGTAAAGCTCGTCCATCTCCGAAAGAGAAATGGATTCAAGGCTTTTGCCCTGGGCCGACGCGGCTTCCTCGAGACGCCGGAACCTTGTAATGAATTTCTCGCTCGTACTGTTCAGGGCGTCTTCCGGATCGATATCGAGAATGCGCCCGACATTGACGGCGGAGAAGATCAGGTCGCCAAGCTCCCCGGCAATATCCGTGCCTGTTTCGATCGCCTCCCGGAGCTCGTCCAGCTCTTCCCGGAGCTTATCCATCGCCCCGGCGACATCCGGCCAGTCAAAGCCGACCTTGGCCGCCTTTTTCTGGAGCTTTTCGGCGCGCCATAATCCGGGAAGGCTCCTGGCGACGGCGTCCAGCGCGTCGGCGACAGTTTCGTGCTTTTTCTCGGCGCGTTTGATGACATCCCAGTTTTGTATCACCTCGTCGCTGCCGGAGACGGTCACCTCACCGAAAACATGGGGATGGCGCAGGAGAAGCTTCCGGACGGACATATCGGCCACATCGTCGAGGTCAAACCGTCCGGCGTCCGCCTCAATATCCGAATGAAATATGACCTGCATCAACACGTCGCCCAGCTCTTCGCAGAGGTGCGTCGTGTTTCCCTCGTCGATGGCCTCGACTGCTTCGTACGCCTCTTCCATAAAGTTGCGCCGGATGCTCTCGTGGGTCTGCTCGGCATCCCAGGGGCAGCCGCCGGGGCCGCGCAGCAGTGAAACGAGCCTTTTCAGGTCATAGACGTCGTAGCGGTCTTTGTTTTCAAAATTTACCATACTTTGCCCCAATCCGCAAGCTATTTTCCAACATTTTTTTTAAAAAGCATTGATTTTACTTGATTTTTAGGAAATTTGCGATTCTCTCGCCTTTCGGGACGAGCTTCATGTCCTCTCTCGTCACCGTTTTTGTGGCGATGACGAGAATGCCGTACACAATAATGGCGACGGCAATAGCGCCGATCAGACAGACGAGAAGCGCAAGCCTTCCACCGCCGAGCGCGGCGCTTCCAACCTTGTACAGCAGCTCATAGACAGCCCATGCGGCGACACCCATAACGGCGGTACAAAGTGCCGGCTTGACGAAAACCTTTGCGATATTCGGTTTGTTTTCCACCTTCACCACGATGAAGGTAAAATTCAGGACCGTAATGACGAAATAGCAGGTGAGGGTGCCGATGGGAGAGCCGATAATACCGATATCGGGATTCCCGACGAGAAACCAGTCCAATAAGATCTGGATGATGCCGCCGATGGGGAAGGTGAACATCGGTATCCTTTCATACCCGTTTGCCTGCAGAATGGCCGTGGATATGATCTGCATGCAGACAAAGAAGGACGCGGCGCCGAAAATCATGAGCAGCGTCGGGCCGGACGCGTGGCTGTTCGGGAAAAGGACGCCGAATATGGGCAGCGACAGGATGGACATGCCTGCGGCCGCCGGCATTGCGAACATATTTGTCATTTTCAGGGAGGATTCCATGATCACCTTGGCCTCGCGGCGGCGGCTTGCGGCGATAGCGGCTGCGATGGCCGGGATGATGCTGATCGATAAGGGTACGATCAGGGAGGAGGGGATGATCAGGATCGTCTGCGCTTTCGAGTAGACGCCCGTCATTACTTTGGCGAGCTCCTCGGAAAAACCGGCACCGGACTGCAGACGGTATAAAACGAGCCTGTAATCCACGAGCGTCATGATATTGATAAAGGACGCGCCGATGGTGATGGGGATGCTGACCTTGAAAATGCTCAGGAGCGTTCGGAACCGGCTGGCAGGTATATCTTGCGCTTCAATTCTGTTATAATGCTGCGCCCTGTCTATTTTCCGCTTGTAGATGATAAGAACGACCAATGCAATCCCCAGTCCGATGGAGACGCCGGAGATTGCGCCGGACGCCACGATGGGGGTAGCTCTCCCCTGCTTGAGCATCCACCAGGCGATGGCGAGCCCGAAAAGCAGCTTGCTGGTAACCTCGATAATCTGCTTGACCGCCGTCGGGAGCATGTTGCCGTGCCCCTGCCCGTAGCCCTCGTAAACGGAGACGACGCACACAAAGAAGACGGCCGGGGACAGCATCCGGATGCCGGCGGAAATATCGTCGCCCATCACCACAGCCAGTTGGTCTGCGAATACAAACATGAGCACAGCGAAGACGGCGCCGACAAGGGCGAAGGCGGGCAGGGCAACGGAGAAGTAACGTTTGACCTGACGCGCGCGCCCCGTGGCGGCCGCCGCTGATATCTGACGGGACAGCGCGACGGGTATGCCGGAGGTGGAGATCGTCAGCAAAAGGGCATAGATCGAATATGTCAGGGCAAAATTTGTTGTACCCCTGTCCCCAAGGAGGTTATAAAGCGGTATTTTAAAGACAGCGCCGATGATCTTGGCAATAACGACTGTTGCCGCCAGTATCGCCGCACCCTTTAGATAGCTTTGCTTCTTTACTTCGGACAAATCAGACCACCCTTTAAATACCTGATGGAATTATTGACAATTCGGCATTAATCTATATTCACAGGCGGATCATTTTACACCCCGTTTCATGAAAATGCAAGACGATGCGCACGGGTATGTGAATAAATCAACAGGAGCGTTGACATAATGCGTGTGGAAAAACATGTGGACAATGTGTAAAACCCATGTGATTTCAAGGAATATTTCCTGTGGGAAATAATTAGTTGCAATTATGCAATATCCAATGGGACTGAATAAACGTTGTCAGAGGCCTTTTTTTTGAAGACGGATATCGCGCCCGTAGAATTTCAAAATTTGAAATTCTCCCTCCAGACGGGACATGATTTGCAGCGTGTAGCGGCGGCGGAGCTCGTCGAGAGACAGGTTGGAGCTGATGATTGTCTTTTTGCCGGAGATCAGCCGAGTGTTCAAAAGCTCGTATAGCGCGCTTAACGTAAACGATGTCGTCATCTCCGTGCCGAGGTCGTCGATGATCAAAAGGTCGCTTTCCAGATATCGTTTGAGTTCGCTGCGGAGGAGGCCAAGATCGTTGCTCTTTGAGAATTTTTCCTCCTCAAATGCTGAAAAAATCGAACAGGCCATATCATAGACGACCGAAAAGCCCTTATCGGCCACGACCCGCGCGATGCACGCGGACAGAAACGTTTTGCCAAGCCCTGTATCGCCGTTGAAAAAAAGGTTTGTCGATTTGCTGCTGAATTTGGTGGCGTACCGGTAGCAGGTTTCGCAGATGTTTTCCATATAGCTCCGCGTCGGCATGCCGATCTCGGGATTGGGGTTGTCGTCATACCAGGACAGGTCAAAATTGTCGAAGGATTCGCTGCCGAGCTTAAAAAGATTGCTCAGAGACGCTTTCAGCTCGTCATTGTAGTGCCTTTTAAGGCACGAGCAGATCTCGGTGCCGATATAACCGGTGTCCCGGCAGTGACTACATAAATATTCGCTGTCGATGTAATCCGGCGAGAAGCCGGCTGACAAAAGCGCCTGAACGCGTTCCGACTGCAGATACAGGTTTTTGTCCCGGAGTTCGGCGATGGCGTCGTCCGGGTCACGGCCGCTTCGGAGAGCGACGCCGATGACGTCGATGACAGTGCTCTTGATTTCGCGGTCCAGCGTCATGATGCGCGGGCATTTAAGGTAGACCTCCCTAAGCCGGCTCTCGCGCGCGCTTTGAAAAACTCTTTTTTGTTCTTCAAGGCGTCCTTTTGCCCTGGCCAGGATTTTTCCGTCTAAGGACACGATTACTCCTCCCTCAGCTTTTCCAAGAACTTTTTCATGTGCTCGACTTCGGACGGGGACGGTGCCGACGCTCTTGTTGGCTGCGCGGACGGCCTTTTATTGACGGGCTTTCCGTTTTTGCCGTCCTTTGCCTGGATGTCGTCTACGGAACGGAGACCTTTTTGATGCCAGCTGCTAATGATCGAATCCATATAGCTCCAGGCGAGCCTGCCGGTTTTCAGGAGCGTTCTGTCATACGCGAGCTCGATGGCCTCCGATGAAAAGCCCATGGCGAGCCACCCGTCCACGTATTTCCTCTCACTCTGTGACAGCTCGCGGTCTTTGATTTGCAGCACCTTCTTAATTTCGGATAATTGACTTCTTTTTACTTCAAGCTCTTCTATATACTTTAAAGCCATATCGAGTGTCACAATGCCTTCGCGTTCCCAGGTAAAAGCAACTTTCTCTATGTATCGCATCGTTGGCATGCGTCTTTGGCCGTTTTTATCGTCGTTATATCTCCTTCTATGTTCACTTATGCAATAATTAACGAGTTGAAAGATTACATCCGTTGGCAAACGTAAGAAATCATATATACCGAATAAACGAGTCAGGTCGTCTGATGTCAGTAATTTACCAAAGCTTTTCTCAACTTCCTGTACCAGTGATTTAAACGCGCTCCCATGTTCAAGCTCGTGCTTTATATCTTCTGCCGTGTATTCCGGCATCTCTTCTTTTTGAAGTATCGGCGGTGCTTCGTCGTATTGCAGTAGGCCAAGCCTTTTCAGAAGTTCCATGGAAACAGAGATATCTTTTTCATCGCGCCCGAAAGTTATCATCGCTTGCTTGAGGGAAAACGAATTCCCTTGCCGAATTATGTAAAGATAAAGAAGCGCAGCAAAACCATCGCAGGAGCGGATGAGCTTGTCGACGGTCTGGCCGCTCAGTGTGATCGTATCGGAACCCGGCAAAACAAAGCGCATATCCGCCATAGCCTCCCACCCCCTTCTCTCTCCCATCTTTTTTACTGCTTGATTATAACAGCAAATATGTCACGGGGCAATGGCGGTTAGGACTAAACCGGCATATTTTTGTTCAGAATTAAAAAAGACAGGCAGTTTAACGGATCGGGGGCATCGCGTGTTGAGTTGGATACTGTTTTTATTATGCGTTCAGGTGTTTTTGTGCAGGATCGTCGACGTTTCCCTCGGAACGGTCCGGACAATTCTGACGATCAAGGGGAAGATCGGTACGGCGTCCGTCATCGGGTTTGTCGAGGTTTTTGTCTGGTTTGTGATAGTCCAGGCGGCCATCAGCAAAGGCGGCGACAGCCTGTGGGTTGCGCTCTTTTATGCCGCCGGCTTCGGCGCCGGCACCTATATCGGCGGAAAGCTGGCCGACCGCTTTTTGAAGGGTATTCTCAATATCCAGATCGTCACCAGCTCAAAAAACGACGCGCTGGTGGGTGCCGTCAGGGATGCGGGCTTCGCGGTGTCCGTTCTCAACGTCAACAGCTCGGTCTACAGCGAGGAGAAATACATGCTTGTGATCGAAATCAAAAGCGAAAACCTTAAAAAGCTGAAGAAAATCGTCTATTCACTCGACCCGGCCGCCTTTGTCATGGCGCGGGAGACCAAGTTTATCCAGAACGGTTTTTTTAAGTAAAAAGAAGCGTGGCGCGCGCAAAGCAAGGGCTTTTTGTTGACTTTATTTTTTCACTTATGATATCCTAAATAACACAAATATCAGGAATTAACCGGATTAACGTTTAAAGCCGGCGGATGTTTCGGCTGAACAGTTGCCTGAAACGTTGAATGCTGATATAATAAACGTTCACAGACGCAGTGTAAAAATGTGTTAACAACGAACAAACACGAATGCCCTTTGAAAGGCAGATGAAACATGCTCGAAATACTGTCCCCCGCAGGCTCTCCCGAGGGGGTCATTGCTGCCGTTCAGAACGGCGCCGACGCCGTATATATGGGGTTCGGTGATTATAATGCCCGAAGAAACGCCAAGAACTTCACATCCGAGGAGCTTAAGAAGGCGGCGGAGTATTGCCGCATCCGCGGCGTCAAGATATACCTCACCCTCAACACCCTCGTCTCCGACAGGGAGCTGCCGGCCATCGCCGAGCAGGCACGGATTGCCAGCCGCTTTGGAGCCGACGCGTTTATCGTTCAGGATCTCGGGGTTTTGAGAGCCGTCCGGCAGGCGGCCCCCGAGGTTCCGGTCCACGCGAGCACGCAAATGAGTATCAATAATCTTGAAGGCGTTAAAATCGCCGCCGCCATGGGCGTTAACCGCGTTGTACTGGCGCGGGAGCTGTCGAGGAAAGAGCTGGCCTACATCTGCAAGCACACGCCGATTGAAACGGAAGTGTTTGCCCACGGCGCGCTCTGTATGAGCTATTCGGGGCAGTGCTACATGAGCTCGGTGATCGGCCGGCGAAGCGGCAACAGGGGGCTGTGCGCCCAACCCTGCCGCCTGAATTACTCTACCGGCGGCCATGCCGCCGAGTATCTCCTGAGCCTGAAGGACAACTGCCTGATCGACCATCTTGAAGAGCTGGAAAAGATGGGCGTCACCAGCATCAAGATCGAAGGGCGGATGAGAAGGCCCGAATACGCCGCGATTGTCACCGGTATTTATTCAAGGGCGGTGAAGGACAGAAAGCCCCCCACCCCCGACGACATGAAGGCGCTGCAGAGCGCTTTTTCGAGACAGGGCTTTACCGACGGGTATTATACGGGTAATCAGGGGTCGGGCATGTTTGGCGTCCGCGAGGAAGAGAATAAAGGCGATCAGGTCATTTTCGCCACCGCCCGGAAGAATTACCTGAACGGCGAGTATCAGCGGGTGCCCGTCCGTTTTGTCGGGATGATCCAGAACGGCGAACCGGTGAAGCTTGCCGCGGCGGATGATAAGGGCAACAGGGTGTCGACGCAGGGTGTCTTGCCCGAGCCTGCGTTTCACAAGGAAATAACGGCAGCGACTTTTCAGACGCAGCTTCATAAAACGGGCGGCACGCCGTTTTACTGTGTCGGCGTCCGAAGCGTCGTCGACAGCGGCCTATCCGTCCCGACCTCGGTCATCAACGAGATGCGCCGGGATCTCTTGGCGGAGCTTATGGAAAAACGCAAATATCTCGAGCCCCGCAGGGAGGGCGAGTTTGTTCCCGGAAACCGGCACCTGAACAGGGAGGACACGCCTTTCGTAACGGTTTCCGTCATGAAGCTCACCCAGCTGTCAAAGGAAATGGCGGCGTTGAAGCCGCGCATCCTGTATGTCCCGGCCGAGGAGCTAGAAAAGGATGCGGAATCATTGACGCCGTTTTTGGAGGATCCGGATATCACTGTCGCCGTCAGACTGCCGAGGGTCATATTCGACAGCGAAAAAAAGAGGGTGACGGCGCTCTTGGAGGTGGCCTCGGGTCTCGGCATCAAGGAAGCGCTCATCGGGAATATCGGCCATCTGCAGTACGCCAAAAGCCTCGGGTTTGAGCCGAGAGGCGATTTCGGCCTCAATATTTTCAATTCGCAGACGCTCAAAACAGTCAAGGACCTCGGGTTTATCTCGGCTACTTTGTCGTTTGAGCTCCGGGTCGAAGCCGTCAGGGATCTGTCAAAGCCGATTGACACGGAGCTGATCACCTACGGCCGCCTGCCGCTGATGCTGACGGAAAACTGCATTATCAGATCCAGCTCCGGCGTCTGCGCCTGCGATAATTTTTCCGGCCTTAAGGACAAGCAGGGCGCGTCGTTTCCGGTCGTCCAGGAATACAAGTGCCGGAACGTGGTGCTCAATTCCAAAAAGCTGTTTTTGGCGGACAAAAGGGATATAACGGCGGCGCTTGGATTATGGGCGGAGCGTTTGATGTTTACGACGGAAAATACTCATGAGTGCGTTTCCGTCATGAAGCGGTATCTCGGACAAGGCGATTACGAGCCGGGTACGTATACGCGCGGGCTGTATTTCAGAGGAGTGGAGTAATGGGCATCATACTGGCGTCATCGTCCCCGCGCAGGCGGGAGCTGCTTGCAATGCTGGGTATCAGCGGCTTTGACGTCATTCCGGCGGATGTCGATGAGACGATACCGGCGCTTGAACCCGATGAAGCCGTTATTTTCCTCGCAATGCAAAAAGCACGGAAGGTAGCCGAATCCCGCATGGGGGACGACCTGATTATCGCGGCCGATACGCTCGTCTATCTGGATGGGGAGCCATTGGGCAAGCCGGAGACAGAGGGCGACGCGAAAAGCATGCTCCGGCGCCTGTCCGGCGCGAGGCATACGGTTTTTACGGGCGTCGCGATCATAAAAAACGGAAAAGAGGCCGCGTTTGCAGAAAAAACAGATGTGTTTTTTCGGGTGGTGCGTGAGGATGAAATCGAAGCGTATATCAAAACCGGGGAGCCGATGGACAAAGCCGGCGCTTACGGCGTCCAGGGCAAAGGGGCCGCTTTTATCAGCCGGATCGAGGGCGACTTCTTTAATGTGATGGGCCTCCCGATCTGCCGGCTCGTCACTGAACTCCGGGGCTTCGGAGATAACATTCTCGTTTAGCCAAATTGCTTGGGCGAAAGGCGTGACACAAGTGAAACGACTATTAAGGTTCAGGGTTTTTTCCTTCTTTATCATTGCTGTCATCATCGCGGCCATCACGCTGATCTCCGTGAATACCGGCGGGGGCTCAGGGTTTATTACAAACATGCTGACCTCCCTGTCGAAGCCGCTCCGAAGCGTTGCCGCGTCCGTCGCGGGCGCGTTTGAGAGTATTTACGGGTATATAGACGATTATGAAAAGCTTAAAGACGAGAACGCCGAGCTGAAAGCGCAGCTGAACCAGCTGCAGCAGGATTATCGCCAGTACACCGACATATCTGACGAAAACGAGCGGCTGCGCGCCCTCCTTGATCTCGGTACGCGCCACCCGGAATACAAGCAGTTTGGTACGGCGGCCATCATCAACTGGGGCTCTGACAACTGGTCGTCTTCCTTTACGATTGGCAAAGGTTCTTTGAACTCGGACATTAAGGTCGGTGACTGCGTCATCACGGAGGCGGGCGAGCTTGTCGGCGTTGTCGATGTTGTTGAGTCAACCTCCTCGATTGTGATCACCGTATTGGATACAAGGTTTTCTGTCGGCGCATACATAGACCGCAACGATGAGCGGGCGATCGCGATGGGAGACTTTACGCTGATGAAGGACGGCCTGCTGAAATTCGGTTATATGCAGGAAACGACCGAGATCATCGCGGACGACACGATCATCACCTCGGGGAAGGGCGGCGTTCTGCCGGCCGGGCTCATCATTGGAACAGTACAAGAGGTTGTGACAAGCAGCACGGGCATCAACAGATACGCGACAATCAAACCG
>CAZJCH010000017.1:0-5211 GCA_964544005.1 uncultured Papillibacter sp. | reverse complement strand
GGCAGATCTGACCAGCCTGGCGGACGTTTACCTGATCACGAGCTTCGAGATAACGGGAGATGGTCAATAGGATGTCGAAGATCAAAATACCGGTTGCCCTGATCGCACATATTATATTCGTCATCGTTGTCTACATCCTTCAATCCATGGTTTTCACCTACATCACCATTGACGGCGTCTTTCCCGTTCTGCTGCCGATTGCCGTGGTCGGAATCGCCACGTTCGAGGGCAGTTTCCACGGAGGCGGTTACGGGCTCCTGGCCGGTATGCTGTGCGATGTGTCGTTTAACCAGCCGGTCGCCGTCATGACCGTGGCCTTGACAGTCGTCGGCATCGTCGTCGGTATTCTTTCGGAGACGATAATGGCGCGGGGATTCCCGACATATTTTCTCTGCTGCGCCGGTGTGCTCGTACTGACCGCGCTTGTTTCAATGTCCTCGCTGATGTTTTTCGCGAACGTCGAATTCTCGGCGCTCCTGCAAACAGGCGTCATGCAGACGCTGTACTCCATGATATTCACACTCCCGATATATCCGATCGTCCGGGCGCTGGGTCGGAAGGTTGCATCAGAATAAAGATGACGAAGACAATACGGACGGCACACATATGAAAGGGTTTACTCATGCAGAAGTTTTATAAACCTTCAAGGGTCGCAGTGATCTTCGTCATCATGGCGGTTCTGCTGGCCCTGTATATGTCGACATTGTACAAGCTCCAGCTCTATGATACCGGGACGGACGAGAACGCCTTGCTCCCGCGGGATACGAAGGAGCAAAAAGTCACGCTCACGGCGGACCGCGGCGATATTCTTGACAGAAACGGCGTTCCGCTCGTGTCGACCCGCCCCGCCTACAATGTGACGCTCAATCGCGACACGCTCCTGGACCGGGCCGACATTAATACTATAATTCTGGATCTTGTTCATCTGGCCGTTGATAACGACATCGATTATACCGACACGTTCCCGGTGACGATCGGCGCGCCGTTTTCGTATCTTTACAATATGGACAACACGCAGAAGGATAACCTTGAAGCCTATCTGAAATTCTTTAAGAACTTCGGCGTCGAAGGGGAGATTTCGGCCTCCGAGCTGATCGTCAAGATGAAAGAGCATTACAAGATCGATTACACGACGAACATTTCCGATGCGCGGCTCATCATCGGCGTCCGTTACGAGATGGAATTACGCCCCATCAAGAGCATGAATCCATACGTTTTCGCCAATGATGTCAGCATTGATTTCCTTACGCTGATCAAGACCCACCCGTTTCCCGGCGTCAACATTGAGACGGGCGCCAAACGCGTGTATCATACGACGTATGCCGCGCATCTTATCGGTTCTATCGGAAAAATGGACAGCGTTGAATATAACGACGTCTACAAGCCCCTGGGGTATGCCTACAACTCGATTGTCGGCCTTTGAAGATTATCTCCATGGGAGCGACGGCGAGCAGATCATTACAACAAGCGGCGACGGCGCGGTCATCGATGTCGAAACGACGAAAGAGCCAGTACCCGGTCAGAACGTTTTCCTGTCCATTGATATTGGGCTGCAGGCCGTCTGCGAGGATGCCCTGATGGCAAAGATCAGTACGATCAACGCCGAACCCGAGCGCACCGAGGAGGATGACAAGGTCACAGGGGGCGCCGTCGTCGTCGAGGATGTCCGGACGGGTGATCTCCTGGCCAGCGCCTCTTATCCGACGTACGACCTTGCGAATTTGTCGAAGAATATTACGGACCTGAACAATAATACCAACCGGCCGCTTATTAACAGGGCGACTCAGGGCATTTATCTGCCCGGGTCAACCTTCAAGATGGTCACGGCGCTGGCCGGCCTTGTCAACGGGATTATCACGCCGGAAACCACATTTTCTTGCACCGGTATATATACGGAATACGAAGACGTGAATTTTACGCCCAGATGCTGGATTTACGATCAATCGGGCATCGGCCACGGCGGCGAGAACGTCGTCACGGCGCTCCGGGATTCCTGCAATGTATTCTTCTATCAATTGGGTGACAAATTAGACGTCAACGGGATTAACCCGACAGCCAGAGAGTTGGGATTTGGTTCAAAAACGGGCATTGAGCTGCAGGAATCAACCGGCGTCCTGGCTGACCGGGAATGGAAACAGGAAAACATGCCCAATGATCCGGGCTGGTGGGCGGGCAACAGCGTGCAAACAGCCATCGGCCAGGGCTTCAGCAGGTATACGCCGATCCAGCTGGCCAATTATGTCGCCACGATCGCCAACGGCGGGACGCACTACTCTCTGACAATGCTCAGCAATATAAGGAGCGCCGACTTCACCTCCGTCATCTATGAGCAGGAGCCGAAGGTCTTGAACATGGTAAACGGCAAGGAATGGATGTCCTACATCCAGGAGGGCATGAAGCTCGTGGCAACAGAAGGAACGGCAAAGGGTGAATTCAAGGATTATCCGATTCCCGTCGCGGCGAAAACAGGCACGGTCCAGACGGGCATCACGGAGGGCAACGCCTCCCTGAACAACGGCGTATTCGTATGCTATGCGCCGGCTGACGATCCGCAGATCGCCATATCCGTTGTCGTGGAAAAGGGTACGTCCGGCTCGACGATCATGGAGATCGCCAAGGTGATCATGGACTATTATTTTCACGAAACCGTCGCACCCGGCGCTCCGGCGGACAATACCATCATGCCGTGACGGCAATACGCCGCTAAAATCTGAAATATCATTAACTTTGTACGAAATTGCGGCTTGTCAACCTGCTGGAAATTGTTTATAATTATATGAATCACTCAAGGAGCGGATTGGAGAAGAACATGGGCAAGGTGATCGTTGTCGCTTCAGGAAAAGGCGGCACGGGGAAAACGACTTCTGTCGGGGCCATTTCATCATGTCTTGCCGCGTTGGGCCATAAAACGCTCTGCATGGATTGTGACGCGGGACTGCGGAATCTTGACATCATTATCGGTATGTCCGAATATGTCGTGTCGGATTTTTCCGACGTGCTTGGGGGCCTTGTCAGCCTGGACGAGGCTATCAGCGAGCATCCGAGTATAAGCGGCCTCTTCTTTTTGCCGGCGCCGGCCTTCAGCAGGCCGGAGGATATCGATCCGGACGCGATGGCGTCCCTCGTCGAACAAATCAGAGAGAATTTTGATTATTGTCTTATTGACGCCCCCGCCGGGATCGGGCCGGGCTTCAGGCTGGCTGCCGGAAGCGCCGACATGGCGATCATTGTCTCCACAGGAGATATTTCCAGTCTGCGCGACGGTCAGCGCGTCGCGGAAGAACTGCGGAATATGGGCATCGATGAAATCCGGCTTATTGTCAACCGCGTATATCCCCGGAGCTTTCGCCGGATCGGTGCGACGATCGACGACGCGATCGATACCGTCGGCGCTATACTGATCGGCCTCGTCGAGGAGGACGAAGCGGTCTTTTTCTCATCCAACAGCGAAACGCCGCTGATCCTTATTGAAAGAAAAAAAGCGGCGCTGCAGTTTCTCCGGATTGCGCAGCGCGTCGCGGGCGAGCGTATCCCTTTAATCCGCAAGTGGTCAAGGAAATAGACCGATTCGACAAATATCAGAAAGAAGGCGGCTGTTTTGAACATTGCTCTAATGGCGCATGACAGAAAGAAAGAATTGATGGTGCAGTTTTGCATTGCCTACTGCGGTATCCTCGCGGGACATTCTCTTTGCGCAACGAATACAACCGGCCGCCTTGTGACCGAGGCGACGGGCTTGCCGATTGCCCTGTATTTGTCCGGGAATCAGGGCGGCGATCAGCAGATCGGCGCGCGTATCGCCTACAACGAGCTTGACCTCGTCCTGTTTTTCTGCGACCCGTCATCGGAGACGCCGGCCAGCGTCAACGAAATAGCCCGCCTGTGCGATCAGTATAACGTGCCGTTTGCCTCCAATGTCGCCACGGCGGAGGTCCTGATTCAGGGCTTAAAGCGCGGAGATCTCGACTGGCGCGACATCGTCAACCCGAAGCACTAACAGAACAGTCATCAATGATCAGGGCGGGGGCATGCCCCCGCCTGCGTTTATTCTGCAACAGGAGATATTATGATGGAAAAAGTAACTCCCCGTACTTTATCGGGCTTTATGGAGCTTTTGCCGGAGCGGCAGGTGCTCTTTGACAAAATGGTCGAGACGCTTCGCGCCTCCTTTTCTCTCTACGGCTTTACGCCGCTGGATACGCCGGTCATCGAGTCGTCCGAGATTCTTCTGGCCAAGGCCGGCGGCGAAACGGAAAAGCAGATCTACCGTTTCAACAAAGGCGACAACGACCTCTGCCTGCGCTTCGACCTGACGGTGCCGCTGGCCAAATATGTCGCGCTGCACGGCGGCGAGCTGACCTTCCCGTTCCGCCGGTATCAGATTGGGAAAGTCTACAGAGGCGAACGCGCCCAGCGCGGGCGTTTCAGGGAGTTTTATCAGGCCGATATCGACGTCATCGGTGACGGCGCGCTCGACATGATCAACGAGGCGGAAATCCCGAGCATTATTTACACAAGCTTTCATACGCTGGGGCTACGTCGGTTCGTCATACGCATTAACAACCGCAAGGTTTTAAACGGCCTCTTCCAGATCCTCGGCGTTGGCGGGAACGCATCTGACGTCATGCGAACGATCGACAAAATCGACAAGATCGGAAAAGACAAGGTTTATGATTTGCTCACCGGGGAGACTGGTATACCCGAAGCTTCGGCGCATCATATTATTGATATCATCACGTGTCAGGAGAACAATATCGACCCCTTTGACAAGCTGGGTAAGTTCAAGGGCCGGAACGAGCTGTTTGACAAAGGCCTTGAGGAGCTTTCGACCGTCGCGAAATATATGGCGGCGTTCGGCGTGCCGGAGTCGCATTATAAAGTCGATCTGACAATCGCGCGGGGGCTCGACTACTATACAGGCACGGTCTATGAAACGACGATGCTCGACCACCCGGAGATCGGCTCCATCTGTTCCGGCGGACGGTATGACAATCTGGCGGAATATTACACGGACAGGAAGCTGCCCGGCGTCGGCCTCTCCATCGGCCTGACGCGGCTGTTTTTTATTCTTGAGGACAAGGGGTATATAAGCAGCGATGTTCTGACGGCGCCCGCCGACGTGCTGATTCTGCCGATGACAGCCGACCTTGGGCCGGCCGTCGCGCTGGCGACGGCAATGCGCGGCGAGGGCATACGGGTGCAGGTTTACAG
>CAZJCH010000016.1:0-15933 GCA_964544005.1 uncultured Papillibacter sp. | reverse complement strand
TGGTCATTTTCTCCCGCAATTCTGAAATTTGAGTCATTCAGCAAACCCTATTTAGTAAAAAATAGCAGCGCAGGGAACATATGTGCGCATTCAACGTCATATAAAGATGAGCTTTTGTGAAACAGGATAAGTTCATAAAAAGCAAAGCCAAAAGAAAAAGACAGAGAGGGTTGAAATTTTATGAAGAAAAGAATCATTTCAATTGTTATGGTGTTCGTTCTCGCAGTATCAGTCGGTATTCCAGCGCTGGCGGCCGGATATACTGATTTAAACGGCCATTGGGCGAAGGAGTACATGCTGGATCTGGCGGAAAAGGGTTATATGACGGGAAACGACAACGCCATGCGTCCGGATGCGAAAATAACGGCGTCGGAAACACTGGTGCTGCTGTCCCGGTTTTATAGGCCCTCCGAGGCGGAGAACACGCTCATTCAATCGGATTACCAGACGATTGTCACAGAGAACGTCTCCTCAACGTATTCCTGGGCGTTTAAGGAATTGGCCGTCTGCCTGGCTGCGGGCATCGTGACGGAAGCTGAGCTGAAGAGTATGGATCTCGGAATTGAAATGAAGAAGGAGCAGCTCTCGTTTTACCTGATCCGCGCGCTGCAGCTGACCACCGAAGCCGAGACCCTGTCCAACGCGGCGCTGACCTTTAAAGACGCCGCGCAGATCTCCGCAGGCTGCCGCGGAGCCGTCGCCAAGCTGGTTGAGCTGAAAATCGTCGGCGGAGATGATTTGGGCCAATTTTTACCCCAGTCCTCCGTCACGCGCGCCATCGCGGCCACTATGGTATCCCGCGCGCTTGAGTATCTGGAGAATAATAATAAAACACTCGTCGTCGAAGCGTACAGCGGTCTGGTGCGCCTGGAGGGCATTATCGACGCCGTCGGCGCGGCCAGATTGGACGTCCGAACCTTTGACGGTCTTGTCAGGGAGTATACCGTACCGGCGTCCGCCCAGGTCACCGTGAACGGCACGGCAAAAGCGCTGAACGCGCTCTATACCGGCTGCAGCGCTGTCGTTTCCCTTAAAAACGGTACCGTTTCAAAAATTGCCATCAGCCAGGACGCCGACACAGCATGGGTACAGGGCACCGTCAGTTCTGTGTCCCTCACGACGACAGCCAATAAACTGTATGTCAGAAACCTGTCAACCGGCGCTGTGACGCCATATGTTATCCCAACCGCCGCAGTTTGCGCAAGAGAGGGGACAAGCATCGCGCCCTCCGGCATCAAGGATACGGATTTTGTGACGCTTAAAATTGTGAAGGGCGTCGTTACGCGGGCCGATGTGATATCCGGCAGCAGGGAATTGACCGGTGTGATTTCGCAAATCGATTACGGCACCACCGTGACATTTAAAGTGACGGACGACGCCGGGACGAAATACAGGTTCCTTCTGAACATCAGCCGTTTGCCTCAGATATTGCGCGGAAGCACGGCAATCAGCATCGATCGGCTGAAGACGGGCGGCGCGGTCACCGTGATGTTGGAGCGCTGCGAGATCGCAACCATCGTATCGACAGGGACGGAAACGACGCTTACGGGTGAACTGACATCCATTTCGACGACGAAAAGCGGGACCGTATGGGTCGTCACCCCGGATGGCGGAGCAGCTGTGACCCTGACGCTGGATGAAAACGCCGGCGTATACAGCGGCGCCAAAGCCATGCTGCTGTCGGACATCAAGGTGGGCGACAAAGTGACCGTCGTTGTCTACAACACTATCATAACAGAGATCAATCTGAACAGCTCCGCTTCGTCTTCGGACAAGGTGTCGGGCGGTGTGCTGGCTGTGGATGCCACAAGCAAAGTCATTACGATTCTCACACCGGGCGGAAAATTGGTTTACATAAACATTTCGGCTGTGGTATCGATCATCAGCGCCGCCACGGGCAGGTCAGTGAGCTTGTCTGCCATCACGGCGGACTCACAGATCGTTGCCTATGGCGCTTACAGCGATTCAACGCACTTCGGCGCAAACTCGATTATCATCGAATAAGAAAAAGTAAAAGCGCCGTCACCGGAGATGTTGTCCCGGTGACGGCGCTTAATATTCTGTGTCAGCTTTACGGGTGACTGGCAGCTATGGACAGATCGTCGAAGGTCAGCTGCGGGTCATAGACGGCATAACTGCCGCGCCCCTGGGCTTTTGCCTTGTAAAGCGCGATGTCGGCCTTCTGGTAGAGCTCGTCAAAGGTCTGGCCGTCGTCGGGGAAGCCGGAGATGCCGAAGCTCGCCGATACCGTAACGCCCCAGGAGCCGCTGTCGCTGAGCAGATCGCAGAGATCGCT
This sequence comes from uncultured Papillibacter sp., assembly GCA_964544005.1. Taxonomy (GTDB): domain Bacteria; phylum Bacillota; class Clostridia; order Oscillospirales; family Oscillospiraceae; genus Sporobacter. Next base: position 13,637 of record CAZJCH010000016.1, on the reverse strand, counting down.
GACTCGCGCTGCAAGCGGCTTGCCCAGATTCATGTTTTTCAGGCAGATGACAAATTCGTCGCCGCCGAGGCGGCCGCAGAGGTCGTCGGCGCGCAGCGCGTATTTCAGCTTTGCGGCGATATTCACCAAAAGCGTGTCGCCGGCGTTGTGGCCCAGGGTGTCGTTGATCATCTTAAAATTGTCAATATCGAGCATGATGAGCGCATGCTGCGTTTCCGGGCCGCTCTTATTCAGGATATCGTTAAATTTTTCGATGAACGTGATCCTGTTCAGAAGGCCAGTCAGCGCGTCCCGTGTCGAGCGCTCCTGCAGATAGATCTCGGCCTTCTTCTGCTCGTCGATATCCTCAAGGAGAAAGTACCCCTTGACATCCGAGGAGTATGGGTCTGGGATCAGCTGCAGATTGAGGGACGTCCACATGGGAGTCTCGCCACTCATGCGCCTGAATTCTGTTTTATCCGTATGTATACCGCCGTTGTACCGCTCCAGGAGACGGTCTCTGTCCATAAAAGCGAGCCAGCTTTTGACGTCCTCCCTGTAAACATGGCGTTTGGCGATATAGGCGGATATATCGGCCAGTTTCTTCGGGATGTTTTCGGGCATAGGGGCAAGCATGCCGCCCTCCTCATGCTCAAGCGCGTCGGCGGTCAGGTTGTATTCGTAATAATTCGCGGCGCTTTTCGGTATGGCGTTGAAGCTCTGCTGCCAGCGGCGGAACGCCAGTTCCTTCTGCCGCTGAAGCGTCACGTCGTAAAAGGATATGATCGACTGTACAGGCCTGCTGCTGTCGTCAAATATGGACGTAAAATCAAAATGATACCACTTGTAATCACCGGTATCGACGTCATACATACTGATGACGGCATTGCCTTCACGGCTGCCGCCGTATATGGAGCCGAAGAAGCTCCGGAAAGCCTCGACACTGTCCGGCGCGACCTTGCCGGCGTCGATGATGCTGTCAGGCACATTTGCGATAACGTTCGGCTCGCCGAAAACGGACGGCATGTCGGTTTGGCTGTATGTTGTTCCCGCCGCGACATCAAGGCGGATGATGAGCTTGTTGCTGTGGCGTGTTGCGACGCGGTATTCTTCCTCGCTGATGCGGAGCTTTTCTTCCGTACGGGCCAGCGCGCTGATGCAGCGGAAGACAAGCAGACCCAGCACCGGAACGAGAACCGCCAAGCCGATATGGCCGCTAAAAAGCAGGCCGTTTTGTTCATACGTACGGCCGGCGATGATGATGACAGTTACAACAGCTGATATCGTCAGAAGAAAGACTAATGCAAGCAGAAGGTTTTTGCGTAATAACGTGACGCTCACCCCTTATTGTACACAACCCAACATAAGCCAAAGGAATAAATCGAGATATATAAAATATGCAAGTCAATGGCCTTGAGATTGCTTCATATGCGCGTCAAGGAACGAAAAAATACGTTCGACACTCTTATGCTCGGCGTAGCCGGGGTCCGCGTGCGAATAGACGTCGCTGATATCCAGCACCGCCCTGCCGTCGCCGGCGATTTCGGTGATCCTCGCGAAAAGCTCCGTCGCCTGCTGGTATGGAACGCACGGGTCATACCGCCCGTGCTGGATCAAAACGGGTGGAATGCTCGGATGGACGTTGTCGATAGGGTTTATAAAGCGCGCGAGGTTCGGGATGCTCTTCAGCTCGACGCCCAGAAGGTCGTCAACAGATTCGGGCGTTTCGCTGTCCGGCGCGCGCATACGCGGGTAACCGGACATGTCGAACTGCTCTTGCTGCCTTAAGAAATCGGTCGGCCCGTACTGTTCGATAACGGCGCGGATCGTGCAGGTATCGGAGAGCGGCGCGCCTTCAAATACGGCCTGCCCCTGTGTAAAGGCGGCCATCATCGCCAGATGTGCTCCCGCCGAGGCGCCGGCAAGCGCGACGCGCTCAGGGTCCAGCAGATAGGTGTCACCATGCTCCGCCGTCCAGCGGAGCATAGCTTTAATGTCGAACAGGTTATCCGGATATCGGATGTACGGGACAAGGCGGTAGCCGGCGCTGATAACGGCATAGCCGCGTTGAACGCCGCTCATGAACGGCAGGACCTGCGCGTCTTTTTTGTTGCCGCCGGACCAGCCGCCGCCGTGCATGAAGAAAATGACGGGGAACGGCCCTTCGCCCTCGTTGGGCAGGTAAATATCCATTGCCTGCTTATGATGCTCGCCGTACGGGACATTGAGGAATTTCCTCCGGATGGCGGAGGTATCCAGTGAAAGCTCCGCAAAACGACCGAACATTTTTTCGATTTCCTGCTGTGTCAAGAGCCTGACTTCAGCCATTCGTAAAACCCCCTGTTATATTTCGTACAGCGGCGCCATTTTACTGAGGATATCGGAAATTTCGATATGCTGCGGGCAATGGGATTCACAAACACGGCAGGTGATGCAGGAGGATGGTTTGCCGCCGTCCTTCGTGGCGAAGAAGAACGAAAAATCGCTGTTGGCCGTCGTATTATAGACGAGGTAATTGCTGTAAATATCCATCATGGCGGGGATGTCGATCTGCTGCGGGCAGTTTTCCACGCAATACCGGCAGCCCGTGCAAGGCACCCGAGGAATGCTTTTCAGGATGGCGACAGCCTCGTCGATAGTCTTCATCTCACGTGCGTCCAGTGGCTTGAGGTTTTTGACGGTCTTTAAATTGTCCTCCATCTGCTCCAAGCTGGTCATGCCGCTGAGCATGGTGATGATACCCTCCAGGGAGGCGGCGAAGCGCACGGCCCAGGAGGCCACCGAGGCGTCCGGGTCGACGGCTTTCAGCGCCTTCGTTACCGGTGAATCACTGCTGGCCAGCAGGCCGCCCTTGACAGGCTCCATAATGATAATCGGCTTATTGTGTTTTCTCGCGATATCGTAACACTTTTTAGACTGGACGTCGTCACTGTCCCAATCGAGATAATTGATCTGCAGCTGGACAAATTCGGCGTCGGGGTGCTTTGTCAAAATATCGTCGAGGACCTCTGGCGTGTCGTGGAAGGAAAAGCCATAGTGCCTGATGATCCCCTTTTCCTTCAGGCCGCGGACGAATTCCCAGCCGCCGAGCTTTTCGGCCTTTTCGTTCTGCTCCTTGCCGAGGCCGTGCAGCATGTAAAAATCAAGATAATCTGTGCCGAGCCGCCTGAGTGTTGTATCAATCTCCATCTGCATGTCCTCGGGCGTGTTCGCGACCATAAAGGAGAGCTTTGATGCGATCGTATATCGCTCGCGCGGGTGGCGCTCGACAAGTGTTTTACGCATGGCTTCCTCCGAGCCCATATAGACGAAAGCTGTGTCAAAGTAGGTGAAGCCCTGTTCAAGAAATGCGTCGACCATTTTGTTGATCTGTTCGTAATCGAAATCGCTGCCTGTCTTCGGCAGGCGCATGAAGCCAAAGCCGAGCTTGCCGACGGATTGGCCAAGATAGGAATCCGACATGATATTTCGCTCCTTTGTGTTTTTTAATGCTATTATAACTTGAAACACAACTTTTTTAAAGTGTTTTCAGGAAAGTCAGGTAATAACTGGACAAAAATTTATATTTTGGCTGTCTTTGCAGCTTTTTTTTTCTTTATGTCCAGGAAAGCTTTCAGCCATTCGAGCTCACGGCGCTCCAGGCAGCCCAGAAGCAGGAGGAGCGCGATATAGATAACCGCCGTTATTATGATGTGAGCGATGAGGACATAGGTAGCGGGTGACAGAGGCAGGCCGGCGTACCTGAGAATTAAAGCACCGAGGTTGACTGAGCCAAAGGCGGCCAGGACAGATTTCAATATGACAACAAAAGAGAAACGAACCTTCGCGACGACGTGAAGCCTGTGGATACTTAATGAAAAATTGAAGAGCTCCGTGAAATAGATGATAAAGATATAACCCAAAACCGCGAATTTCGGCAGCAGCGTATAGACGAGAATGACGGTGATAAACGAATCCATGATGTTGTATTTCATAGAATACATCTGCTGGCCGAGGCCGCGAAGCATGCCGTCCGTGATACTGTCGAGATACATGAACGGCAGGAGCAGGGAAAGAAGGCTGATATAGTGTCCGACCTTGGCGCTGCCATAGATACAGGTGCCCAGCTCGGATGAAAACTGAAGCATGACGGTTGCCGCTAAAATCGAAAAGAGCATGCAATAACGCAATATCTTATTGACCATCATGGAAATGTATTCTTTTCGGCCGTTGACCTGCGCCTGGGTCAGCTCGGGAACGACAAGCTCCGCAAGTGAATAAAAAAAAGCGGACGGGAAGGTGATAATCGGAATGACCATTCCCTCGATCACACCATAGTCGGCAAGTGCAGCCTCCGCCGTCGCACCGGATTTCTGGAAGCCTTTCGGCACCAGGAGATTCTGAAGTGTTGCCAAAGCGGTGCGCGCGTATGCGGAAAAAGCCAGCGGCAGAGCGATACCGAACAATCTTTTTGTGGTCCCGTGCTCCTTGGCGCCTCGCTCGGCGTATCGGCGCCTGTCAAAAACATACAGAATATAAAGCAGCGCAAATGAAAATACCTCGCCGACAACGCCGCCGGCGACAATAAACGCGCAGGCTCTTTCCACGGTATAACCGGCTGTAAGGGAAAACGCCGCGACAACAACACCGATCCGGATTAGCTGCTCGGCCATATTGACGGCGGCTGACTTGATGACGCGGCATACGGCTGTGAAATAACCCGACAGAACGTGTGACAGCGCGAAGGCGGGAAGGCTGAGCGAGAGTATACGCAGCGACAGGACCGTCCGTCCGTCACCGATCCACCTGGTACCGATCATTTCAGCATTGAAGTACAGCGCCACCATCGCCGCGGAACCAAAGGACAAAGCGTAGACGAGGCATCGGACGACGACTTTCTTGATGCCGCCGGGACTTCCTTTGCCGAGCTCCTCGGATACAAGCCTTGTGGTTGCAAAGCGAATTCCGGAAAGAGCAAATGTAGCCGCCAGCATGCTGACCGACATGATGAGCTGGAATAGCCCGATGCCGGAAGCGCCGATTCTTTTCGTCAGATAGACCTGAAACGATATTCCGACAGTCCGCATTAAGAGCGATGTGCCGGTGAGAAGTAATGTATTTTTAAGCATTGCTCGGACACGGCTCATCGGTACGCCTCCAGCCTCAAAAAGGGGTAGTACACTATATGCGCGCGGGACGTACCGTCATGTCCGAAAATCGGCAGGGAAAAGCAAAGGGCGGCCGATGAGACTCGCTCAGCGAGTCTCATCGGCCGCCCGAGTATCAATATGTCAGGTTAGTTGTTTTTGGGTATGAACGGAATGATCAGGCTTGCGACATGGGGTATCGTCATCGTCTGGAGATAGACCTTTCCGGGGCCGGTGACGAGCGTGTCAAAAAGGCCCTCGCCGCCGAACAGGACGTTTTTGAAACCCTTGACCATCTGGACATCAAGAGCGCACGTCGCGTCCATCATCGCCAGAACACCGGTGTCGCAAACAAGGGGCTCGCCGGGGGCGAGAGTGTACTCAACGCAGTGGCCGTCCAGTTCGAGGAAGACAAGACCCGGGCCGGTCACGCGCTCCATGATGAAGCCCTCGCCGCCGAAGAAGCCCGCGCCAAGCCGTTTCTGAAAGTGGATGGAGAGCTCGACGCCGGTAGTCGCGGCCAGGAATGCGCTCTTCTGACAGATGATCGATTCGCCCGGGGCAAGCTGCCGTGCGATGATGCGGCCGGGGAAGGAGGAAGCAAAGGCGATCTCACAGGGGCTCTGCGCCGTGTAGACGCTCAGAAAAAGGCTTTCACCGGCAAACATCCTGCCGAGAACCTTCTTCGCTCCACCGCCCGAGCTTGTTTCCGTCTGAACATTCCCTCTGTACCATGTGCGGCCTCCGGATTCGCTGATCATCGATTCTCCCGGCTCCAGATTGCATATGACGACCGGAAGGTTGTCGCCCTGTATGTTGTACCTCATGTGAATCTCCCTCTTTTATTTTTGTTGTTATGTGACCAGCAATTATGTCACTGCCCTCTGACGACGTCATCAGACACGTTAAATATAGCATTGTTTGCCATGGATGCCAATATTATTTTACGCTTATCCGCACAGCATTTAAAACCCAGACCGGGAGTATTCCCGGTCTGGGTTTTATTTTATGCATACTGTATATCGGACGGAAGGTCAAACTCGTTTTCCGCACCTTCCTCCGGCAGCATATTGATAAAGTTTTTCGCTTCACGGCTGAGCTTGTTTGTGCGCCATGCCACTGAAATAGAGGGCAGAACCGAGAAATTGACCGGATAATACCGGATTTCATCATCAAATCTTAGACCCTTGAGTTTCGGGCAGAAGCATACGCCCTTGCCCTGGCTGATGACATGGAGCAGCGTTTGAAAATTTGGTACAAACTCAACTCTCCTGGGCGTGAAGCCGACGATGCGGCAGGCGGCCAGCTGTGTTTTAATATCGTCCTGCTCGTCGGCAAGCGTCGGGAGCGTATAGAGCGTTTCGCTGCAGAGCGTGTCGGGATCCAGTTCTTCCGCTTGTGCCAGAGGGCTCTGTATGGATACCGCTATGTATAATCTGAAGTGATTTAAAAGTCTCAGTGAGATATTCGGTATTTCTCTTATTCCGAAATCCTCTGTAAAAACGAGATCGGCGTTACCGAATTCAAGCGCCTGTCGGAGTTCCTTAAAATCGCATAAGTATTCCTGGACTTTGACGTCGGGATACTTGCTCTCAAAGGCTTTGACGGCTTTTTTCAGATAATCGAAGTCTTCTGTGTAGTCATAGGAACTCGGTTCAACGATCCGAAGAATGCGTAGGGGCGTCGCGGCGTTATATTGAGCAAACTGAATGCTCTTGTCAATTGTTTTGTAGAGTGGTTCAAGGACCGAGTAAAGGTATTCGCCGTCACTCGTCAGAGCCATGCCCTGATTGCTGCTTTTGAACAGCCGCATCCCGACGCCTTCCTCGAACCTTTTCAGCGTTTTGCTCAGCGACGGCTGCGACGCGTAAAGCGTTTCTCCAGCCTTTGACAGATTCAGGCATTTCGCGACAGTTAAGAAAGTTTCGATCTGCTGAAAAGTAATGTTGAACACGTAGTTAACCTCCATCGGCATAATTGTCTGGGATTTCTGCGATTATCGTTACAAATTGCTTGTCGGGCTGTTTTACTATTCCGCGAAGGTTATAATAACACAATTTTTAGAAATGTACAATACCTGATTTATGTATTATAAACAAAATATGTAACGAATCAGAATCCTTCATGAGTTGAAGACAAATAAAGAAAGAAATGTGCCGGGACTTGATTGACGTATCAATATTACTCAATTGCGTCTTTTTGTTTGACATTTTATAACAAATGTTGGCAGATAACCGGTACCAGTACGACTGTTTGGAGGAAAAGCGCATACGGGGGGTGAATGGCTGTTGTGTTGATGGCACAAAAAGGCAAAGAGGAAAAACGATAGCCGGGATCATACGGGTTCCCGTGTAGTTCGAATGAGGAGAGATTATTATGGGAAGTGCAAAAGGATTACAAAAATTTCTGCAGTCAAAAATGTTGACACTTCTAATTATTCTGGTGTTTGTCATCATTTTGTTCACGGTTTGGTCCGCCATCTTAGGTAAAACCTTCCTGTCGGCAGATACAGGCCTGTCGATCGTTGACTCAATTGTGTGCACATCGTTTCTGGCCATTGGGTCCGGCGCTCTGCTGCTGACAGGGTTTATCGATCTATCGGTTGTTGCGATCGGCGCATCGGGCGGTGTTTTCTTTGCCATGATGATGAAAACATGGCTTTTTCCGACGCCTGTTGCCCTGATCCTGACACTGGTGATATGCGGTTTGTATGGCACCATCAACGCCGTACTTGTCAACGAGTTCAATATGCAGCCATTTATCGCCACAATGGGCACATCAAGTATTTTCGCCGGCATCAGGCAGTGGATTACTTGGGATTCAGCATCGATGTCACCGCAGAATTACAGTTTCACAAACGGATTTACAAAATTTCTCGGTTCCGAGAATATTTTCGGCTTTATACCTGTGACAGTGGTGCTCATGCTCGTCTTGTTTATATTTTATGGAGTACTGCTCCGAAAGACAAAATTTGGCAACACCGTCTATCTCGTCGGCGGTAACCGTACAGCAGCCAAGCTGTCGGGGCTTAATCCAAAGAGGACTTCTTATATCCTGTTCATTAACAACGCAATACTGACCGGCGTCGCCGGCATCGTCATGTATGTGCGGTCGGGATATGCCAGCCAGGCGGCGCTTGCCAACGCCATGTTCACGGGCCTCATCGCAGCCATGATCGGCGGTATATCATTCTTCGGCGGCAGCGGCGGCATGGGCGGCGTTTTTGTGGGCCTTTGTATTCTGCAGACCTTCACAAAGGGTATGACCATCGTCAATTTCGACGCTTACTGGGTGAATGTCGTCCAAGGCCTGCTGTTTGTCTTCGCGCTGTCTTTTGATGTGAGAAACGTTAAAAAGCAGAACAAATCCTTTAATAAAAAAGATAAGAACAAGCCGGAAAAAATCACGCAGAAAGCGGGCAGCGGCGTTTGAGCCGCCGCTGTAATGGAGGTGAATGATATGGAACAATACTTGGAATTTAACGGTATCGGCAAGGCATTTCCCGGCGTGCAGGCCCTTAAGGACATCAGCTTCCGGGTGACCGGCGGGAGGGTTCTGGCACTGATCGGTGAGAACGGCGCGGGAAAGTCCACGCTCCTTAAAATATTGAGCGGAGATCTGAGGCAGGACGAGGGCTACCTGTCGATGGACGGAAAGAAACTGAATCTCGAAGCGCCGTGCGACGCGCTTAACGCGGGCATCAGCGTCATTTACCAGGAGCGCCAGCTTGTTCCGACCGTGAGCGTGATGGAGAACATCTACGCGGGCGAGCTGCCACGCACAAAGCTTGGCCTCTTTAACAAAAGTCATCTGAAAAAACAGGCGCAGGCGATCATTGATAAATTCGGCCTGCCGATCGATCCGACATCCATCGTCGGTTTCCTGCCGGTGGCATACCAGCAGATGGTTGAGGTCATGAAAGCATACCGCCGCAACTCAAAGGTTATCGCGTTCGACGAACCGACGGCGCCTCTGACGGACAAGGAGATATCCATCCTGTTTAAGCTGATTAGTCAGCTTAAGGAGGAGGGGAAGATCATCCTTTACGTTTCACACCGTCTGAATGAGATATTCCAGGTCACCGACGAAATCGTTGTTTTAAAAGACGGCCGGTTTGTTAAAACCCTGAATACCTCGGAGACGAACGAGAGAGATCTCATCAAGGCGATGGTCGGGCGCGACATCGGCGATACATATTCCGGGCTGAGCCGCAATGATAAATTCGGCGACGTGGTACTTGAGGTCAAGAATTTAAACACACATGTTGTGAACGACATCAGTTTCAAGCTGCACCGTGGCGAAATTATCGGTTTTGCGGGACTGGTGGGCGCCGGCCGGACAGAGGTGGCGCAGGCATTATTCGGCGTCGACCCGGTCCTGTCGGGCGAGATCATCGTCGACGGGAAAAAAGAAAAATTCAAATCTCCAAAACAGGCGATTGACAGCGGCATCGCGCTTTGCCCGGAAGACAGAAAGGAACAGGGGCTCATTCTGTGGCGTTCCATCAAGGACAATATCTGTATGCCCGTCCTTGGCAAGCTGAAGAAGGGCATATTTATGGACGAAAAGGCTAAGGAGGAGCTGACACTTGCTGCCGTCGATAAATATTCGATCAAAACAACGAATATCGACAAGACATGCGTGGAGCTGTCGGGCGGCAACCAGCAGAAGGTCATCCTCGGCCGCTGGACCTCTGAGAAGATCGTCACGAAGATATTGATCCTGGACGAACCGACAAAGGGAATCGACGTCGGGACAAAGGCGGAAATCTACCAGGTAATGTGCGATTTCGCCAAGCAGGGGATTGGCGTCATATTCATCTCGTCGGAGCTGACCGAAGTGCTCAATGTGGCGGATACCATCATCGTCATGCATAACGGGCATATCACCGGTCAGGTCAACAGGCAGGATGCGACGGAAGAAAAGGTCCTGGCCATGGCCATGTTGGATTGAGGAGATAAATTATGAGTAAGTTTTTACAAAAAGTAAAGAAGCAAGTAACAACGAAAACATTCGGGCTCTTTGTTATCACGGTGCTGCTCATCATTGGGGTCTCTATAATTAATAAGGGATTTCTGAAACCGATCAGCATCCGTAATCTGTTGAATATTCTGGCTTTTGAGGGCCCCCTGCTGGCCGGAATAGCGATTCTGCTGATCGCAGGCGGATTCGATTTCTCCAACGGGGCAATCGCGGCTCTCTGCTCCTTCATTTTCGCGATACTCCTGAAGGCCGCCCCGGGAATCCCATGGCCGGTGTCATTCCTGATTGCCGTCGCGGCGGGCGCCGCGCTGGAGTTGATCAACGTGTTCTTTATCAATGTCTTAAATCTCATGCCCTTTATCATAACGATGGCAACGAGTCTGATACTCGGCGGCATCGGGACGGTCTGGTCGGGCAGCGCACCGCTGCCGGTGACGCTCAAGGCATTTACGGATCTCGGCAATTTTGCTTTCTTTAAAACGATTCCCCTGATCTTCGTCATATCAGCACTGATCGTTATCGGTCACGCCTTTGTATTGCAAAAAACGCGGTTTGGGCGAAACGTATATATGGTCGGAGGCAACCCGCTGGCAGCGCGCCTGTGTGGTCTGAACCTCAAGAAGACGCGCGCATATCTGTATATTTCAAACGGCATCTGGTGCGCCTTCGCTGGTATTATGTGGGTCGCCTTGAGGAAGCAGGCCAATCCAGCCGGTTATACGACCAACAGTTACCACATGACGGTGTTGATCGCATCTCTCATCGGCGGAATCTCGTTTATGGGCGGCGCCGGCGGCATGGGCGGTGCTACGATAGGTCTGCTGCTGTACAACGTGCTGACAATCGGTATGTCCTATTTGAAAGCCCCGATCTATGTCGTGACGATGGTAACAGGTCTCCTTCTGATCATCGCACTGCTACTGGACAACTTCAATGCCATTCGGATGCGCCGCATGCTGATGGTCGCGGCCATCAAGCAGAGCGGGCAAAAGAAGGAGAAGGAGAAAGTCGTATCCTGACCAAGTGCTCAGCTCGGAAGAGTGAAGATAAGAAATCACAATAATATAAGGAGGACAAAAATGAAAAAGCTACTGGCAATCGTTATCGCAATGCTCATGGTGTTGTCGCTTTTCGCGTGCGGCAGCAAAGAACCCGGCGCATCTACAGCTCCTGAAACCAGCAAAGCCCCGGAATCGGTTGCGCCGGCGACGTCGGTTGAGCCGACAAAGATCGAAGAGACCGATCAGGTCAACACAGGCGATTACGGCGACGACCCGCTGGACTATGTGGGCTTCTTTGATCCCGAATATGACTACACACAGAATGAAAAATATACGATCCAATATATGTCCGGCGGTACAGGCGGTATCTATGACATGTTCGACTCTGCTTTCAGGCACTGGGCCGGCAGGATGAACATGACTTATAATGACATGTGGGTTGGCACCGAAGGTGATGTTATCATCAACACACTCGAGACGTTTATAAGCCAGGGCGTGAAAGGGTTTTTGATGGATATAGATCCGGCCCTCTTTAACCGTATCGATGAGATCTGCGATGAAAAGGGCGTCTATTACATCGGCTGCATGTCCCCGGCGCGTGACTACGAGGATGAAACCATGCCGATGATCGGACCCTTTGTCGGTTTCGATTATAAATGGTTTGGCCGGAGGATGGGCGAGGAGCTCATCAAGTACGCTGAAACCAACTGGCCGGATGTCCCCATGGAAGAAATCGGTTTCATCGGCGTTGACTACTCCACTTACCCGGCGCTCCACGACCGCTGTGTCGGCGCATATGACGTCTGGGTCGAGAAGACAGGTCTTGCGGATAACTACTACCAGGCAGATACCGTGACACTCGGTATGACGCTAGATGCTGCCACGACGCTTGTCACCGGCATCCTCTCCACAGAAACCCAATACAGTCACTGGCTCTGCGCCACATTGTACGATGCCCTGGCAACAGGCGCCGCTGCGGCTTTTGAAACAGTAGGCCTTGCAGATAACGCCTGCGTCACGTCTGTCGGCGGCGCAGATCAGGTAACACAGTGGGACAGCGGCGTCGAGACATGCTGGAGGTTCTCAATGTACACGGCGCAGTCCGTCTATGCCGAGCCGATCGTCGGCGCGCTGTACGCGTTCCTGACGGGTCAGGCGACACCCGAAACGATCTGGCCGTCATGGGTTAATCCGGCGGACCACGGCGCTGGAGACGACAGATACGCCAGCCTCCTGCTCCCGTCGTATGTCATGAACCACGATAACTACAAGCTGATGCTCGAATGGTCCGATGTCTATTCCGGAACCGATGAGTATCCGTATGATTCAACAGGCCTCACGCGCGACACGTTCAACGCGCGGATGAATATCCCGGATAGCTACAAGGTCCAAGGTTAATCACAATACTTAAACAGGACGCCGCAGCGAAAAGCTGCGGCGTCCTGTTGTTTATGATTCACGTTATTCGACAGTTACCGATTTGGCGAGATTGCGGGGCTTGTCGATGCTGCAGCCGCGCATGAGGGCGACATAATAGGCGAAAAGCTGCATGGGGACGACGGTAAGGGAGGGGAGCAGGACCTCGTGGATGTCGGGAATGATTATCATCTCGTCGGAGGCATGGGCGACATTCGCTTTGCCGCTTTCGGTCGTCAGTGTCAGAATCTCGGCTCCGCGGGACTTGACCTCGACAATATTGCTGACGGTCTTATCGATCAACCTGATATAGGAGGCCATGGCGATGACGAGCGTGCCGTCCTCAATGAGCGAGATGGTGCCGTGCTTCAGCTCGCCGGCGGCATAGGCGTCGGAGTGAATGTAGGAAATTTCCTTGAGCTTTAAGGAGGCCTCCAGTGTCAGCGCGTAATCGATATTGCGCCCGATGAAGAAAATATTCTCTTTATTGAAGAAGGCGGACGCCAGATACTGAATGTTTTCCTTGTTTTTCAGAATTTCATCGAGCTTTGAAGGCAGCATTGAAAGCCCGCTCACAACAGCGTCATACGCTTCGCGAGTGATAGTTCCGCGTATATCGGCTAGAAACAGCGCGATCAGGTAGGTTACGGCCAGCTGTGTACTATAGGCTTTCGTCGTTGCGACGGCGATTTCCGGACCGGCCCACGTGTAGAGGACGTCGTCTGATTCGGTTGCGATGACGCTGCCGACGACGTTGACAATGGAAAGGACGCGGGCGCCCAGTCTTTTTGCCTCGCGCATCGCGGCGATCGTGTCCGCCGTCGTACCGGATTGGCTGATGCAGATGACGAGCGTTTTGCTGTCCACAAGCGGGGAGGAGTACCGAAACTCGGACGCCAGCACCGCCTCAACGGGGATGCGCACAAGCTTTTCCGTATTGTATTTGGCGACGACGCCGACGTGGTAAGCCGAGCCGCAGCCGACGATGTATATTTTAGTCAGACTTTTGACATACTCAGGGTCCAGCTTGATATTGTCCAGTACGACCCTGCCGTTTTGGAGTCTGGGTGACAGCGTCTTGCGGACCGCTTCGGGCTGTTCCATGATTTCCTTGAGCATGAAGTGCTCGTAC
>CAZJCH010000015.1:0-16233 GCA_964544005.1 uncultured Papillibacter sp. | reverse complement strand
CCTTCGCGCCGAAATCCCACAGCGCGACCTTGTACTTCGGGTCCTCGCTCTGCAGTGTATATGCTTTTCTCGTTGATGTTTTCTCAACGCTCTCATGAATAACATAGGACCTGAGCTCCTGCCATTCCTCGTCGGTCAGCGCCAGCTTTTTCGATATCCTGGCATTCATGACGCCGCTTTCACGGACGATCCTTGTTAAAGCCCTCGTGTCCAGGCCGTACAGACCGGGAATCCTGTTATCGCGCAAAAAAGTGTCAAGTTCGCCTTCACTCCGAAAATTCGAAGGCTCCTGACACCACTCTCTTACAATATACGCTTTTACTTGAATGCCGTCGCTTTCAAAATCGGAAGGGATGACTCCGTAATTGCCGATCAACGGGAACGTCTGCATCACAATCTGTCCGTAATAGCTCGGGTCGGTGAGGGTTTCAAGATATCCGGTCATTCCGGTGTTGAAAACAAGCTCGCCTGTCGTCTCCCCCTCATAGCCGAAGGTTTGGCCTTCAAAAACGGCGCCGTTTTCCAGAATCAAATAAGCCTTGCCCATAAGCGCCCCTCCTTATGTTGCTTTATTTTATATGGCTGAAGTTCTTTGCTGATTGTAACATAAACGTTTCGCCGCAACAAGAGCAATTTTCGCGCAAAAAGATGCTGTTTTTTGTTTGAACATTATGCATAATTACACAAATATATAGTAAACCATGAATAAAATACACATATAGACACAATTGATGAATAATTATGCAATATACTGGAATAATATCCACTGCCGCAGACCTTTTTCAGGTTTGACATTCAAAATGTAGAGTGCTACCATGATAAGAACGTTTGTCATTCATGAATATGGGGGCGGCTTTAATGGAAAATGAAACGCTTGGGCTGATATTCAGGCGGATATCCCACGCCGCGAAAAAAGAGACGGATAACAACCTGAAAAGACTGAACCTCACAATGTCCCAGGGCCTTGTTCTGGAATTCTTAAACAATACAAAGGATGAACTTACACAAAAAGCGATCGAACAGCACTTCAACCTTCAGCACCCCACTGTCAGCGGCATACTAAAGCGCCTTGAGAAAAACGGTTTCATCACAACCTCTGTCAACAAAATGGACCGGCGCGTCAAAGACATCTGCCTGACAGAAAAAGCTGTTAAGATCGAAGAAATTGCCAGGATAGACAAAAAGCTGATGGAAGAGACGTTCGTTAAGGGGCTCACCGAGGATGAAGTTGAAACGCTGAGAGCACTTCTAAAAAAAGTTCTGAACAATATGACAGGAGAGTAGGGGCGGATTCCATATTGATTCAATATCCGCCTTTTTTTCGTTTCTAAGGCAGAGCCTGCCCGGAGCCGCCGATATGAAAAATGTTCCGCATTCATTTCCCCGGAATATCATAAATACAAATAAAAAACATGCCTGCAATCGGCGCAGACATGTTTTTTCTCTATTCCCAATCCTTCCACACGTCGGGGCAGAACCCGACGGTGGCTTTTTTGCCGTTTCTGACGATGGGGGTTTTGATGAGAGCGGGGTTTTCCATGAGCTTTTCCTCTTTGGCGGCGTCATAGGCGAGATACCTTAGAATATCCGCGTCTTTCGAATCCAAATCCATCATTGCATTCAGGCCAACGGCGGACTTAACGCTTTGAAATTCGCCTTTACTCATGCCGTATTTCAATATGTCGATGCTCTGATACTTGACGCGCCGCTCCTTGAAATACCGCTCGGCTTTCTTCGTGTCAAAGCACTTTGATTTTCCGAATATCTGAATGTTCATAGCTCTCTCAGATACTAAGCTCTAAATCTCGGTTATGACAGGCAGGATCATCGGGTTGCGCTTTGTCTTCTTATAAAGATAGTTGGAAAGATCGGATTTGACACAGCTCTTCAGAGACGCGAAATCTGTGACCTTCGTATCGGCGCAGTGATTGAGTGCCGTAATAACGATTTCCTTCAGCTCGCGCATCATCTCTTCCGACTCTTTGACATAAATAAAGCCTCTTGTGATGATGTCTGGGCCTGAAACGAGGCTTCCGTCCTCGCTGGACAGGTTCACAATAACGACGAGCATACCGTCCTGTGCCAGGTGTTTCCTGTCGCGGAGAACGACAGCACCGACATCACCGACACCGGTGCCGTCAACGTACACCTTGCCCGACGGAACGGAGCCATTCCGTTTGATGCTCCTGTTTGTGATTTCGATGACCTGACCGATATCCGATATGATAATGTTTTTAGGGTCGATACCCATCTGGAGAGCAACCTTGGCATGCACACTCAGATGCCTGTATTCGCCGTGGAGCGGTATGAAAAACTTCGGCTTCGTCAGTGCTATCATCATCTTCAGCTCTTCCTGGTAGGCGTGCCCGGAGACGTGAATGTCGGAATACTTATCATAAAAGACATCGGCGCCGCGGCGGAACAACTCGTCGACCACGCGGCTGACGGATTTTTCATTTCCGGGAATAGCGGAGGCGGAGATGATGACCCTGTCGCCAGGTTTAATCTCGACCTGCCTGTGATCGGAAAAAGCGATGCGATAGAGGGCGCTCATGGTCTCTCCCTGGCTGCCTGTTGTGATAATAACAACCTTTTCGGGCGGCATGCTTTTAATCTGATTCAGTTCCATGAGAACACCCTTTGGCACCTCCATGCAGCCAAGCTCTGTGGCCACCTTCAGGATGTTCTCCATGCTCCGGCCGGTGACAGCGACGCGCCTGCCATATTTGGCCGCGCAGTTGATGACCTGCTGTATTCTGTGGACATTAGACGCGAAGGTCGTCACAAGAATACGGGATGTGCAGCCGCGGAACAGTTCGTCGAAGCCCTCGCCGACCTTTTTTTCGGAGACCGAATAGCCCGGCTTTTCGACATTCGTTGAATCTGCTAAAAGGGCGAGAACACCTCTGTTGCCGAGCTCGCCGAAGCGGGCAAGGTCGATCATGCTGCCGGAAATCGGCGTTGTGTCGACTTTGAAGTCGCCGGTATGAATCAGCATGCCAACCGGCGTTTTGATGGCCAGCGCGACAGCGCCGGGAATGGAATGATTAATGTGGACGAATTCGACCTTAAAGCAGCCGGCCTTGAAGGATTCGCCTGCACTGAGTGTCTGAATCGTTGTCGTTTCCAGAAGCCCGTGCTCAGCCAGCTTGACCTGAATGAGGCCTGCCGTCATCGGGGTCGCGTAGATCGGGACATTAAGGTCCCTCAGCAAGTAGGGGATGGCGCCGATGTGGTCCTCGTGTCCGTGGGTCAAAACGAGCGCGCGTACCTTGCTCTTGTTTTTGACGAGATAGGTGAAATCGGGAATGACGATATCAACCCCGTACATTTCGTCGTCGGGAAAACCGAGCCCGCAGTCGACAATGAGAATATCACCGCCGAATTCGTAGACGTAAAGATTCTTGCCAATCTCATTCAGACCGCCAAGAGCAATGATTTTTAATTTTTCTGCCATGTAATGCTTTATCTCCTTAAAAAGTTATTTTGCGTTATGTAAAAGGCGCGAACATAAATAGACAAGAGAAGAGTAGAAGTCTTGGCCCTGAATCGCCTCGACTGGCAATTTCCTCTGTCCTTGCATGAATATGTTCAATTTATAAAAAGTACTTCTGTACATAATGCCGTAATGAAAAGCGCCGTGCCGTTCACATCAACGCGCCGCAAAATGATGCTATAACATTATAACCATATTTTTGCTTTATATGATTATATTATGATTCGTCTTTGTTTGTCAATGGTTCTGAAGCGTCCGAGCGTTTGGCTCAGTATTTTATGCTGTAGGGATCAAACGTTTGATTAACGCCGGTTAGCGCCGCAGTTTGAGCAAAACATCGAAGCACCTCTTCACGTTGTATTTAATCTGCTTTTCAGATTTCTTAAATTTTTCTTTAAGATACTCGTGATATACATTCAATGATGATTGTGTTATGTTAAGGGTGACTTGGGTACGGCTGAATGTTATATGACATGTGCGGAGGGGTAAAATGCAAAAATCCAAATCAACGCTGCTGATGATATTGCTTATTGCTGTTACCGTAAATACGGCGCTTTATTTTATCTGGCTGCTGGCCGGATATGAAAAGGCCGCAGAATATCGCAATTTTGTGATTTGGCAGCCGATTATACTATTGTTGATGCTGTCTGAGCTTTTAGTCAGGTTTATTAGTGTCAGAAACGGTCGGAGTAGTGTCGGGACACTCAAATATATAAGCGCGATTCGACCGCCGACGCGGTATACAATCAGCGGCCTCTTCCTATTGCTTTTAATCATCTTTAATCTCGCCGTTTTATTATTCCAGCCCAAGGCATATGCACCCTTGATGATGAATTCATTCATTTTGCTGATTTTAATCTATAGCTTAGGCAGTGATCTGAATAACGGCATATATGAAAAAGGCGTTTTGCACTGGGGGATTTTGTGCCGCTGGGAAACGATTATTGGATATAGAATTAAAGAAAGAAAACATGACACACTCTTGATTCTCGAAAAATCCAGAAAAAACGGGAAGCTTGACTTTGATTATGAGATAAAAATCGTTCTTAAAACGGAAGAAAAAAGTGATATGCTTGGTTTTGTCAAAGACAAATTGGATGTGTTTAAATCTCCTGACGGCCCTCCAGGGCGCGCATGAGGGTAGCGTCGTCGGCGAATTCGAGGCTCGAACCGACAGGGATGCCGTAGGCCAGCCGCGTGATTTTAATTCCGAAGGGTTTGAGAAGACGAGATATATATCTGGCTGTCGTCTCGCCCTCTGTGTCGGCATTCGTAGCCATGATGACCTCTTCGATCGTCCCGTCGGTGATACGGGTGACAAGCTCCTTTATTTTTATATCATCCGGCCCCACATGGTTTAAAGGCGAAATGACGCCGTGCAGAACGTGGAACAGGCCATTGTATTCGTGAGCTCTCTCAATGGCAACGACGGCTTTCGGATCGGAGACGACGCAGACGGTGCGCTCGTCCCGGCGCGGGCTTTGACAGATTGAGCAGATGTCGCTGTCGGTCAGGTTTTGACAGACGCTGCAGCAACGGACGTTTTTTTTGGCGTCGACGATGGCTTCGGCAAAAGCCGCCACATCCTGATCGGGGAGAGCGAGGACATGAAAAGCCAGCCGCTGGGCCGATTTCTGCCCGATACCGGGCAGGGAAGCAAATTTCTCGATCAAGTTTTCAAGCGTTGACGGGAAGAAGCTCATATTGAAGCGCCTCCCCTGAGTTCGTTGATTGCTGCCGGGCGGTCCGAGGCGCTGAAGATGTAGCTCCCGGCGACGAGCACATCCGCACCGGCATCGACGCAGAGCTTTGCTGTGTCACGGTTAATGCCGCCGTCGACCTCAAGCTCACAGTTCAGACCGAGTCTTTCAATGGTCTGCCGTAGATATCTTATTTTAGACAGCTGATCCTCCATGAATTTCTGACCTCCGAAGCCCGGTTCAACCGTCATCACGAGCACGATGTCCAGCGATTGGATATGCGGGAGAATAATGTCCGCCGGCGTCTTCGGTTTCAGTGACAATCCGGCCTTTTTACCGCGCCTCTTAATAATTTTTAGCGCTTCGGCCGTATTGTCCGGCGTGTCGGCTTCCGCGTGCAGCACGACGATATCGGCGCCTGCGTCAATGAAGTTCGAGACATACCGTATAGGCTTTGTGATCATCAGGTGAACGTCGAGTACCATATCCGTCACCTTGCGAACCGATTCAAGCACCGGGATACCTATAGATATATTCGGGACAAAAATACCGTCCATTACGTCAAAATGCAGGTAGTTGGCATCCTTTATACAGCTGATTTCCTCCCCCAGACGGGTGAAGTCCGCCGAAAGGATGGAAGGTGCGATTTTAACCATTATGATTACCCCTTTTCCGTGAACGTCGCCATTCGGTGCGGCATACTATTAATTAGGCGGCTGGCGCGCCGCTCGCTTTCATATAGGGGCTGCTGCATGGCATTACTGCCGGCGCGGCCCCGAAGTGCTTAACCGTAATATTTTTTGGTTTCATACGTAATTGTCATAATGACTATAATATATTGGGACAAACCGTGTCAAGAAGAACAAAAGTTGTGAAGCCTAAAAGCAGAAGCAACTTGACACTGTGGTATGCTGAGAATAAAATGAAATATATGTCATGCCAATTTCAGGATTGAATTTCTATTAACGGAGTGTGCTCGTGATGCGCGAAGTCAGAAAAAGGTCGGTCATTCCCATATACGGGTTCGCTGCCGTATGGCTCTTGTACTGCCTTTTGTTTCCGCTTCTAAGGCTGTGGGATTATTTGCTGCTTGCAGGAATCTCCATAGGCGCTTTTGTAGTCCTCAACCTGGTTTTCCCGGGAAAAACGGAGCTGATCAAGGAACCGGAGAAGCCCTTTACGACGGGTAACGAGGAGACAGACAAGCTCCTTGCCGAAGGAAAAAAGGCGGTCGGAGAGATGTGCCGGCTCCGGGATTCCATCAAAGATACCGGTGTGAAAGAAAAAATCAATAAGATCATCAGCGTGACCGAAAAAATCTTCAAGGATGTAGTCGACGACCCATCCGACTACAGGCAGGTGAAGCGTTTCGCCGACCTATACCTGCCGATGACGATCAAGCTCTTGCAGACCTACGATCTGATGGGTCGTTTGGACGACGGCGGCAGCAACGTCAAAGATACGATGACACGGATCAACGATATTCTTGATACAACTCTGGAAGGTTATAAAAAGCAGCTGGATGCGCTCTTTGCCAATGAGGCGCTGGATATCGAAACGGATATCGAGGTTCTCAAAAGCATGCTGAAGAAAGAGGGCCTTGCCGGCCGTGACTTTTAGAAAGGAAGAAATGATATGCCTGATAACAACAGCGGTATTGCCCCCGTCCTAACACTGAATACAAGCGAAGCCCCAAAAATGGAGGTTGTCACACCCGAAGCCCAGGCGCAGAAAAGGGATGCCACAGCCGTCAAGCTCGATATCAGTATGCTCAGTGAGGCCGAGCAGAAGCTGGTGCACGATTTCTCCGGGAAAATCGATATCACCGATACAAACGCCATTTTAACGTACGGCGCGGCGTCCCAAAAGAACATCGCCGATTTTTCGGGCAGCACGCTGGAAAACGTCCGAACGAAGGACATGGGCGAAGTAGGCGACATGCTCTCCAGCCTTGTCGTTCAGCTCAAGGGCTTTAATTACGGCGATAACGAAAAGAAGGGCTTTTTCGGGCTCAAAAAGCGGATCCAGAACCAGATCGCCACCATCAAGGCTGAATACGACAAAGCCTCCGTCAACGTCGACAAGATCGCTGAAATGCTGGAAAAGCACCAGCTCACACTGCTAAAGGACGCGGCGATGCTGGACAAGATGTACGAAATCAATCAGGTATATTTTAAGGAACTGACGATGTACATCCTTGCCGGAAAAGAAAAACTGCAGGAATGCCATAATACCGTTCTGCCGGAGCTGAGGAAAAAAGCCGAAGAGTCCGGAAAACCGGAGGATGCTCAGGCTGTCAACGATTATGCGAATATGATCAATCGCTTTGAGAAGAAGCTGTATGACCTGGAGCTGACGCGGACAATCTCCATTCAGATGGCGCCGCAGATACGCCTCATACAGAATAACGACAGCCTGATGGTTGAAAAAATCCAGACCTCCATTGTCAACACGATCCCCCTGTGGAAATCCCAAATGGTACTGGCGCTTAGCATGCATCATTCGCAGCAGGCTATGGAAGCCCAGCGCGAGGTGACAAACATGACCAACGAGCTCCTCAAGAAGAACGCTGAAATGCTCAAAACGGGTACCATTGAGGTTACCAAAGAATCCGAGCGCGGCGTGGCCGATATCGAAACGCTCGCACATACCAACCAGAAGCTCATCGAGACACTGGAGGAAGTGCGCACCATTCAGGTGGAGGGCGCTCAAAAGCGGAAAGCAGCCGAGCTCGAACTGGGACGCATCGAAGGCGAGCTGAAACAAAAGCTGCTCGAGCTCCGTAAGTAGTCATGAGCAGTTTGAAAAAAAGGCCGACCGCCACATTGATCGCCGTTTTCATCATCATCTTCGGAACGCTTATAGGCGTGCACCGGAGCGTAAACGGCGAAACGTCGAAAATCGAGGCGCAGTTTTATAACGGCGTGTATTTGAAGGCTGATAAGTACGCGCAGCCAAGCATCCAGTCACAGCTCGATCAGCGGGCGGACGCCGCGCTTGGGCTCATCGCTGAGGCAAAAAGCTATGTTTTCGCATCTGATGTGACCGATCAATTGCGCGCGTCCAGGGAAGTGCTCCTTAACGCCGAAACCCTTGCTGAGAAATATGAGGCCAATATGGGGCTTGAAAACGCCTGGAAACAGGTGTATGAAACGCTTGCTGCCCATGCCGATGACCTTACGCCTGCTGTTCAGAAATACGTGTCGACGCTCAGCGGCGCCCAGAGCGTTATAGAAAAAAGCGATTACAACAGGCTGGCCACGGAATTCAGACATAAGACATTAAGCGCGTTTCCGGTGAATATACTCAAAGGCCTGGCGTTCGTTGATTATCCCGAGTATTTCGGCGCGGAGGGGTAAACCGTATCTGACGAGCATCATAACCAGCCGCCGCTTCAGCGGCGGCTGACGCTGTCTTGAATATAAAAAGCAGCAGATGATCTATGAAATAATAGAATAACACCAGTACCAGGCGAAGAGTTCTGGTTTTAGATTGGAGAAATGACAGTGAGAAAACGATTCATATCAGCCCTGTTTATGCTGGTGCTTGCCTTGGCGCTCGCGGTGCCGGCGCTCGCAGTTGTTGCCCAGAGCGAGGAGTATTATGTGGCCGATTACGCCGGTGTGCTCTCAAAGGAAACGAAGGATAAAATCATCGCCACAAACGGTGATATCGAAAAGAGCTGTGACGGCGCTCAGATCGTCGTTGTGACTGTCGATTACCTCGAAGGCATGAACGCGGACGAATATGCCATGCAGCTTTTCAACGACTGGGGCGTCGGCAGCGAAAAGGCCAATAACGGGATGCTTCTTCTTCTGTCGGTAGCCGAGAATAAAGGCGGACTGCTCGTCGGATCGGGTCTCAGAAATATATTCACCGACAGTAAAATAAACGATTATCTCAACACATATCTCTGGCCGGACTTCGATAAAGGGGAATACGATATAGCCGTTGTAAAACTGCTTGACGAGCTGTTTTCGTGGTATGCCGAGCATTACAATGTGGACTTGAACTATAACGGCGGCGGAAGCATTGATTACGGCAATAATAATTATGGTAATGGGTATTATGACGACTATTACGGCTATGGCAGTCACTTTTTAGGCTCTGCTTTTGTCTGGATCCTGATCGTCTTCGTTATCGTTATCATTTTCATCGTTGCGGTCGCGTCCGATAGGCGGCGCTACAGAGCGTATTATACGCACATGGGCATGCCGATGCCGACATATTACCCGTGGTTTTTATGGTTCGGCCCGCATCGCAGCTGGTGGTATGGCCCCGGCGGCCCCGGTTGGCGCAGCGGACCGCGCGGTCCGAGAGGCCCCGGTGGCTTCGGCGGAGGGGGCGGCGGCTTCGGCGGCAGAGGCGGGAGCAGCGGTTTTGGCGGTTTCGGGGGCAAAGGCGGCTTCGGCGGTTTCCGCGGCGGCGGCGGTGGTATAGGCCGCGGCGGCGGTGGCTTCGGCGGCGGCTTCGGCGGCAGAAGATAGACGCGTCTGAGAATAGAACCTGTAGGGGCGGACCTCGTGTCCGCCCGAAAGCAAGCGTTTGCAATGGTTTGCGCCGCCCACTACGATAGATTTACGATAAATTTCAAAAATACGAACGTGCCGGGAGATTTTTAACCCGGCACGCATTTTTTCTATGATAGCTTGAACAACGTATTTATTGCAACGCTGCCGCCCCGGATAACGCGTTTTGCGCGTTGTGTCCGTATAGAAATTTACGATAATATTACGGGTTTTAGCGCCCGTTTGACATTAGCTTCAATTTACAATATATATCCTTATTTTCTGTTTATAACCATGATATAATTCATTCAGCTTTACACAAAAGGGCGTTTTAATTACAGAATTGACGGAGGTAAATAATGAGACGGCTGATTATCACGCTTGCCGCTTCAATACTATTAATAAGCGGTTGCGGTAAACCGGCAAATACGGAAAATCAAACTGTCATGCAGGACCCAAGCCCATTGTCAACATCAGTAAATATAACAGAGGAAATAGAAACAACCATAAATACAACAGAGGATTTGCAGACGGACACTCCAGCACCTCGCGGCAGCATTTCTGAGTATCATCCGATTGTCATAAGGCCGTCGGGTTTTGATATCGGAATCCTCCTTGGCGGATTCAATCAGAAATGGCTTACTGAAGATGAAGCAGCAGCTAATATTCAGGGGAACGAAGAATATAAGCTTCTGAGCCTCTCTGATTACCTTGGGACTGGTATCGGCGATACGGTAATGACAGACAATACGCCCATACCGTATACGATTGATATTCAAAGCAGCCTATCTGAAGATGCTGGATTTCTTGGCATCAGCTGCGATTGGAACCCACTGCCGAGGATACCTGCTCAACAAAGTAATTCAAATGAAGAATACATAAACATCGTTTCAAAAATCCTTGACGAAAACGGGCTTAATGATGTCCCGGTCAATGTCGTCCAGAATTATAGAATCGATATAGAAGGCGATGGACAGGACGAGGACCTGCTGTGTGCACATAATATCGAACCTTTAGGCACTACTTTCGCAAAAAACACGTATTCTCTTATCGTACTAAGAAGAATTGTAAACGGGAACGTTGAGGATATTATTCTAACTAAAGCTATTTTTTTACAAGACGGCGAATTTGGTGAAGGCTGCGTTTATGATATAGAGGGTTTCGCAGATCTAGATGGAGACGGGGAAATGGAAGTAATAGTTGGATTTATCTATTACGAAGGCTTTGGGTATGAAATCTACGACCTCGTTGAAAATCGATTTGATTTAGTACTCCAAACAATCATTGGAGGGAAATAGATAAAATGTGCGTCGCGTCCATATAGTTTTACGATAATTTTACGAGCTATTTTAAGAAAACCTATGTAGTTCTATGTTACTCTATGTAACGTCGAAAACAGACGAAAACCGCTGTTGCACAATGGATTGTTTGTGCAGCAGCGGTTTGTTATATATTAGGAGAATTAGTCAAAGGGAGTACCTTGTGTCCGCCCTTTTGTGTGGCCGCAGAATTGTTGGAGGGCAGACACAAGGTCTGCACCTACGGCGCAGAACGTAATGCATAATATTCATGAATATTCAGAATATTATGCATTAATGCTTTTATTAATAAAGAACAGCAATACAATAAAACACAATAAAATTATTAAATTTAGAAAAATAACTATTGCATAATCATCCAACAAGTGCTATAGTATCACTATCGTTATTTTGGAGGTTTATTACAATGAGTGATATTAAGAAAGTCGTTTTAGCTTATTCGGGCGGCCTCGACACGTCCATTATTATACCGTGGCTGAAAGAGAACTATGACAACTGCGAGGTCATCGCCGTCTCCGGTGATGTGGGGCAGGGCACAGAGCTCGACGGCCTTGAGGAGAAAGCGCTCAAAACAGGCGCCTCCAAGCTGTATGTGGAACATATAACCGACGAGTTCATCGATGATTTTGTCATACCGACGATGAAGGCCGGCGCGAAGTACGAGGGCTATCTGCTGGGCACATCGTTTGCCCGCCCTGTGATTGCCAAGCATATTGTCGATATCGCGCTTAAAGAAGGCGCCGACGCCATCTGCCACGGCTGCACGGGCAAAGGGAACGATCAGGTGCGTTTCGAGCTCACTATAAAGGCGTTTGCACCGCATATGAAGATCATCGCCCCCTGGCGCGAGTGGAACATAAAAAGCCGCGACGAGGAAATCGATTATGCCGAGGCGCACAACATCCCGCTTAAAATAAGCCGCGAGACGAATTATTCAAAAGACAAAAACCTCTGGCATCTGTCCCACGAGGGGCTTGAGCTTGAAAACCCCGGCAACGAGCCGCAGTATAACAAGTCTGGTTTTCTGGAGATGGGTGTTTCCCCGGAAATGGCGCCCGACAAGCCGGAATATGTGGAAATCGAGTTTGATAAAGGCATTCCCACAGCCGTTGACGGCGTCCCGATGAAGACCTCCGACATTATCAGAAAACTCAATGAAATCGGCGGCAAAAACGGTATCGGTCTTCTGGACCTCGTCGAAAACCGCCTCGTCGGTATGAAGAGCCGCGGCGTCTACGAAACGCCGGGCGGCGCAATCCTCTACCACGCCCATGAGGTGCTGGAAACAATCTGCCTTGATAAAGAGACGTCGCATTTGAAAACCCAGCTCGCTGTCAAGTTCGCCGAGCTTGTCTACAACGGCCAGTGGTACACACCGCTCCGCGAGGCGCTCTCCGCCTTTGTTGACAAAACCCAGGAGACGGTCACCGGAAAGGTAAAGCTTAAGCTCTACAAAGGCAACATCATAAACGCCGGCGTCTGGAGCGATTACAGCCTCTACAGCGAAACGCTCGCCTCCTTCGGCGAGAGCGACTATAAACAGTCCGAAGCGGAAGGCTTCATCAACCTCTTCGGCCTCCCCATCCAGACAAAAGCGCTGCTGGATGAGCAGAGAAAGAACAAATAACATTTTATAGGGGGACGCTGTCCTCAGAGACACAATCTGAAGATACAGCTTGTGGGTCGACGAAGCCGGCGACGCATACAGAAGAGAGGTAGAATCATGAAGCTCTGGTCAGGCAGGTTTTCGAGCGATACGGACGCGCTGACGGATGAACTGAACGCATCGATTACGTTTGATAAAAGATTGTATAAAGAGGATATCGCGGGGTCAATGGCACACGCGAAAATGCTCGGAGACCAAGGCGTTATCGATAAAGCGGAAGCCGATAAGATTATCGCCGCGCTGAAGGAAATCCTCAAGGACATTGAAGCCGGCAAATTCGAATTTAAGCTCTCCGACGAGGATATCCACATGAGCATCGAGACAGAACTGACGCGCCGCATCGGCGACACCGGCAAGCGCCTGCACACAGCCCGGAGCCGGAATGACCAGGTCGCGCTCGATTTCAGAATGTACCTGAAAAACGAGATCGAAGAGATCAGGGGCTATGTGTTGAATCTTATCGCCGTCCTGCTGGATATCGCAGAAAAAAACACGACAACAATCATGCCGGCCTATACGCATCTCCAGAGGGCGCAGCCAACTACCTTCGCCCACTACATGATGGCGTATGCCAATATGCTTAAAAGAGACGTCACGCGGCTGGAGGACTGCCTGGAGCGCATGGACGAATCACCGCTTGGCAGCGGCGCACTCACCGGTACGACGTATCCCATCGACCGGCAGAGCGTCGCCGACGCACTGGGCTTTGCCGGAATCACGGATAACAGCCTCGACGGCGTCTCCGACAGGGATTATGGGCTGGAGCTTTTAAGCGGTCTTTCGATTTTGATGATGCACCTGTCGCGCTTTGCCGAGGAAATCATCCTCTGGTGCTCCTGGGAATTCAAGTTTATCGAGCTGTCGGACGCGTATTCCACCGGCTCGTCCATTATGCCGCAGAAGAAAAATCCCGATATCGCCGAGCTGGTGCGCGGAAAAACAGGCCGGGTCTACGGCAGCCTGATGGGTCTTCTGACCGTGATGAAGGCGCTGCCGCTGGCGTACAACAAGGATATGCAGGAGGATAAGGAGCAGGTCTTCGACGCCGTCGACACCGTAAAAAAAGTCCTCCCCGTTTTCACGGCGATGCTGGCCACATTGACGGTTAAACCGGATAATATGAGAAAGGCTGCCTTGGAAGGCTTCATCAACGCGACCGACTGCGCCGATTATCTCGTGAAAAAAGGCCTGCCATTCCGGGACGCCTACACAGTGATCGGAAAGCTCGTCAGCTGCTGCATGGAGAGTGGTCAAACGCTTGAAACTCTGCCGTTAGAAACATATAAGACTTTTTCTCCGCTGTTTAAACAGGATGTTTATAACGCTGTCAGCCTTGAAACGTGCGTGGAGCTGCGGAACGTCCCTGGCGGGCCGTCGACGAAATCGGTTCAGGTTCAGATAGAGAAAATAGAAAAATTTCTTAAGCTCAGAACGAAATGAGATGATCATATGAAGCCCAAAATATACATAGACGGCCAGGAGGGCACCACCGGCCTGCAGATCTATGACCGGCTTTTTAATCGGGACGATATCACACTTTTATTGATTGACCCCGAAAAGCGAAAGGACACAGACGCGCGAAAAAAGCTTTTAAACAGTGCGGACCTCGTCATCCTCTGCCTGCCCGACAACGCCGCCCGCGAAGCTGTGACCATGATCGACAACGGTAAAACCCGCGTTATAGACGCCTCGACGGCGCACCGGACGGCACCGGACTGGGTCTACGGTTTACCCGAGCTGTCGAAGGCGCATCGGGAAAGGATCAGAGCTTCAAAGCGCGTCGCGAACCCGGGCTGCCACGCCACTGGCTTCGCGGTGCTCGTCTATCCACTGCTTGCGCTCGGTATTCTGCCGGCGGATTACCCGCTGACCTGCTTCTCCCTGACTGGCTACTCCGGCGGCGGTAAGGTCCGGATCAGGGAATATGAAGAGGAAAAAACGCCTGCGATGTTCGCGCCGATGCTCTACAAGCTGGATTTGAATCACAAGCACATGCCCGAGATGATCGCCGTATCCGGCGTGAAACGCAAGCCGGTCTTCTGCCCGGTCATCGATGATTATTACAAGGGCATGGCCACGACGATCATGCTGCACAACGATTTGTTGAACGGAAAGCAGACGACGGAGAAAATACTTACTGCGCTTCATGCCTATTACGCGGGCGAACGCTTCGTCAAGGTGACGGGCAGACCGGAAAACGGTTTGCTTGAGAGCAACTGGGGGATAGGCACCAACAATTTGGAAATATCCGTCAACGGCGATGAGGAAAGGACGATCGTCACCGCCCGCTTTGACAATCTCGGTAAAGGAGCCTCCGGTGCCGCCGTCCAGAACATGAACCTCATGCTGGGTTTTCCGGAGGAGACAGGTTTGCTAATGTAGGGGCGAACCTTTCAGCAACAGCATGTTGCTTTTCGCCCTTTTAAGGAGTGCAGCGCAGAATGATACAGGGCGGACACGAGGTCCGCCCCTACGCAGGCACAGCAGCCATTATTAGTAAATGGGGATGATCATAATGAAATTTATCGACGGTGGCGTTTGTGCCGCACAGGGGTTTAAGGCTTCCGGCATCCATGTGGGGGTCAAAACGAATAATCTCACAAAAAAAGATCTGGCGCTCATCGTCTCGGACATGGAATGCGACGCCGCGGCCGTATACACAAAAAACGTCGTCAAGGCCGCACCGCTTGTCATAACAAAAGAGCACCTGAAGGACGGGAAGGCGCGCGCCGTGCTGGCCAATTCCGGCAACGCCAACGCCTGTGCGCCGAACGGCGAGGAATACGCCGAAGAGAGCTGTGCCGCCGCCGCGAAAGCGCTCGGCATTCAAGCTTCGGACGTGATCGTTGCCTCCACCGGTGTCATCGGCCAGACCCTGCCGGTCAAGGTCATCATTGACGGCATCCCGGCGCTTGTGTCGGCTCTCAAACAGGATGGCTCACCGGATGCCGCAGTAGCCATTATGACGACGGATACTGTTATGAAGGAATA
The DNA here is from genome assembly GCA_964544005.1 of uncultured Papillibacter sp. Lineage (GTDB taxonomy): Bacteria > Bacillota > Clostridia > Oscillospirales > Oscillospiraceae > Sporobacter. Next base: position 553 of record CAZJCH010000015.1, on the reverse strand, counting down.
CGCCGTTGAGACAACCATCGCCGGAAAAACCGTGAAAATCGGCGGCATCGCCAAGGGCAGCGGCATGATCCACCCCAACATGGGGACGATGCTCTGCTTTATCACCACCGACTGCGCCATCAGCGCCGAAATGATCAAAAAAGCGCTTCTTGAAGCCGTGACAGTCAGCTTCAACAGGATCTCCGTCGATGGCGACACGTCCACAAACGATATGTGCAGCCTGTTGGCGAACGGCTTGGCCGGCAACGCGCCCATTACAGGCGACGGCGACGACTATAAAGCGTTCGTCGCAGCGCTCAAGGAGCTCTGCGTCAAACTCGCCATTGTGATGGCATCAGACGGGGAGGGTGCGTCCCATCTGATTACCTGCACCGTTTCCGGCGCGTCGGACGTCGCTGCTGCCGAGGCGCTCTCAAAAGCGGTTATTTCTTCAACGCTCACGAAAGCGGCCATCTTCGGTGCCGATGCCAACTGGGGAAGGGTCCTCTGCGCCATGGGCTATTCCGGCGTCGACTTCGAGCCGGATAAAGTCTCCGTTGCGTTTGAGTCAGCA